>JAHZES010000005.1:0-14373 GCA_019421725.1 Clostridiales bacterium
CGGCAGGGCAGCGGAGAGAATTTTTTCTTTGACGAGCTGCGTGTGCTGGCGAGGATGGAAAACGAAAAAAGCGAAAATCTGATGCCGTTTCTTGCTTCGCTGAGCCGTGAGACGCTTGCTACCGACGTGTATTTGATTACGGCGTACTGGGACGACGAAATGGCTGAATTTGCGCGAGGACAGGCCTTTGCGGACGTTCAGGTGCATTTTATTTTGACGCGTCCGTTAGACGGCGCTGAGCTGCCGGGGGACTGCAGCATTTCTTACTTTTTGCCTGTGCGCGGCGGAGAGGGGGAGACCGCATGAGCCGAAAATTGCGTGGTCTGCTGAACTTCTGTGCGGTGCTTTTTCTTCCGCTGGCACTGCTGCCGCTGCTGGTGATATATCACGCAGCGACGACCGGCCTGACCTTTGGTGCAGTGGCGCCGATGCCGGCAGCAACGCTCTTTTTGCAGCTTCTGGTTTGTGAGGTTTGCGGTTTCGCAGGGAGGTATGGCGGCCTGGCAATGGATAAATGGGGATTTTCCTCGGTGCTGCGCCGCATTTTGGCCGTTCCGGCGGGCGTTGTGCTGGCAGCGGGAATTTATGCTCTGTTTGCATGGAAAAATTCGTTGGCGGCGCCGGGCATAGCCGTTTTGGGCGCTGCGGCATTCTGGGTGGTCGGTGGTCTGCGGTTTTTCAGCTATGGGGAGATCCTTTCGCTCCGCGTGTTTGTTGGTTACCTGACGGAATATGCGATCGTTCTGACCGTAATGGAATTGTTTCAGGTGAATCCCGTGGGGGCGACACCGTTTGCCGCGGCGTTATTTCTGGCCCTGCTGCTGGTGCTGTTCGGCTCCAATCAGGCCGGGATCGATTTTATGATGGAGCGCCGCCACCATCGGTTTGAATCGCTGCCCCAGAAGATCCGCAGCTACAACGTACATCTTTTTGCGGCCACGGCTGCGGTGCTGTTGGCGCTGCTGCTGCTTTACCGGCCAATTTCGTGGCTGCTTGCCTCGGTGGGAAACGGACTTTTCGCCGTGCTGAAATGGCTGGTCAGCCGGCTGCCGAAGGGGGAATCCACGCCGGTCTCTTCGCAGGGATCCGGGCAGGCGCAATCGCCGCAGGAGGCCATGGGTCAGCTGGAGCAGGGAGAAAGCAGTCCATTCTGGACATATTTCGGCGTTGCCGTTGCGGTCGGTTTTGTTTTTCTGCTCTATTATTACCGTTATGAAATTTATCAGGGTCTGCGGTCAGCCTGGCGGACGGTTGTGGAGTTCTTCCGGAAAATACTTTGGGGCGGCAGGCAGAAGGCAGACTGCGATGAGAACGAGTATTATACGGAAGAGGATGAAAAGATTGAGTCGGGCGAAAACGACGTGCAGCAGGAGATATCTGTCGCAGACCGCAGAAGATGGAAGCGCGCCTGCCGTAGATTCGCTGCAGAGAAGGACTCTGCACAGGCGCTGCGCACCGGCTATCGGTTGATCTTGCAGGGGATCGCGCTGCACGGGGTTCCCGTGACCGTCAGCAATACCACGCTTGAAATTTGTCGGAACACGCTTGCAGAAGGTCTGCCGCCGATCGACAAATGTACAGACGGCTACAACAGGCTTCGTTATGGAGAACGGGAATTTGACCTTGGTTCGATGGAGGATATCCGCGCCGCTCTGGCGGAAATTTTGAGGTACCGGAAAAGTTAAGGAGGCCTCTCAGGCTCAGACATGGATCTGTGTCAGCGTTTCTCCGACGCTTCCGCGGATGAGCAGGTCGGCGGTTTCGTCAATCTGCGTAGCGGTGCGGTTGATCTGGACCAGATGGTCGCCGCCAAAATAGCGCAGCAGACCGGCCGCGGGGTAAACGGTAAGGCTTGTACCGGCAACGATCATCAGCTGTGCGTGGGCAATGGCCTCTACCGCTCCGGCGACGGTTGATTCGTCTAGGCCTTCCTCGTACAAAACGACGTCCGGTTTGATCAGTCCCCCGCAGCTGCAAAGTGGGAGTCCGTTCCCGTGCTTGATGAAATCAGCGCGGTAAGCCTTCCCGCATTTTGTGCAGAAATTGCGCAAAACAGAGCCGTGCAGCTCAAAAACGGTTTGACTGCCGGCCTTTTGGTGAAGACCGTCGATATTTTGAGTTATTACTGCGATTTGCTTGCCGTGCTGTTCCAGCTCGGCAAGTTTTTTGTGCGCGGCGTTGGGTTCTGCAGTTAGGCAGAGCATCTTCTCGCGATAAAACCGGTAAAACTCCTGCGGGTTCCGCAGAAAGAAGGAGTGGCTTAAAATTTCCTCCGGAGGGAAACGAAAATGCTGGCGGTAGAGACCGTCCTGACTGCGGAAATCCGGAATCCCGCTTTCGGTGGAAACACCGGCGCCGCCGAAGAATACGATCCGACGGCTTTCGTCGATCCATTTCTGAAGCAAAGCGATCGATTCGTTTGTGTTCATACTTCTCATCCTTTCCGGTAAAGCTTTCTTTATGGATATGATAGCACTTTTTGGGCGAAAATGAAATTGTTATTCCGGAAAAGAAATAAAAATGTAATATAGCAGCCCAATATTACAAAACGGAAATCATGCTGTCACATTTGAGAGCGGAATTTGCGGATACGGAATGCAGCCGATTACGGTGGGATTTCACGTATTCGGCGGAATATTCGCCGGGTTCAGAAATGGTGCCGGTCGCACAGGGAGAGGCGATGTGCTCCAGTGCGGAATCAAGCGCGCGGTTGAGCGGCTTCTGCAAAAAGCGGCACATACAGTAGGTATCGTCAAAGCAGCCGTCGGCGGCTTCTTCTGAACAGGAAAGCCTACGCCAAAGCGAGGCGGCTTTTTTTTCGAGGGATCTGGTGCTTTTAGAGGATATTTCTGCGATTCTGACAGCGATCATTTTAAACCATCCTTTCGTGTTTATGTGTGTTCCTTGCCTATAGAGAAGAAGTTTTGACCGTATTTTTCTTCCGGTTCTATTATCGCAGAGTAAATATCCCAAAAACCGTACTTTTATCGACAAAAGGCTCCTTTCCGCACAGATTGCGAAAAGGAGCCTTTTTCGATTAAAAAATCAGCCGCCGAGATACGCTTTGCGTACCTCGTCATTTTCCAACAACTCGTTGGCGGGGGCGGAAAGGACAATGCGGCCGGTTTCCAGAACATAGCCGCGGTCAGCGATGGAAAGCGCCATCTGGGCGTTCTGTTCCACGAGCAGGATCGTTGTACCCTGCTCGTGCAGGCGCTGTATAATTTCAAAAATCTGTTCTACGAGCAGCGGAGCAAGTCCCATAGAGGGCTCGTCGAGCATCAGCAGCTTTGGATGGCTCATCAGCGCGCGGCCCATGGCCAGCATTTGCTGTTCTCCGCCGGAGAGTGTTCCGGCGGTCTGGCGCCGTCGCTCCTTCAGCCGCGGAAACAGGTCGTAAACATGCGCAAGATCCGGCGCGACTTCACTTTTTTTGCGGGTGTAACCGCCCATTTCCAGGTTTTCCTCCACGGTAAGCTGTGTGAAAACGCGGCGGCCTTCCGGAACCTGTGCCAATCCCTTTAACACGATTTTATGCGGTGCGACGGATTGAATAGGCTCGTTCAAAAAAGAAATGGTGCCGGTCTTGGGGCGCAAAAGACCCGAAACCGTTTTTAAAATAGTGGATTTCCCGGCGCCGTTTGCCCCGATCAGCGAAACGATCTCACCCTGATTCACTTCAAAGGAAATATCTTTGATTGCATGAATATTACCATAATAAACGTTTAATTGATCAATTTTAAGCATTCGGCTCACCGTCCTTTTTGCCAAGATATGCTTCGATGACGGCCGGATTGTGCGAAATTTCATCCGGCGTTCCGCGCGCGATGATTCGCCCGTAATTCAGAACCGCGATCCCTTCGCAGATCCCCATGACAAGGTTCATGTCGTGCTCGATCAGCATAATCGCAATTTCAAATGTGTCGCGAATTTTGCGGATATTATCCATCAACTCGGCGGTTTCGCTCGGGTTCATGCCCGCGGCGGGTTCGTCAAGCAGCAGCAGGCTTGGGTTGGTGGCCAGCGCGCGGACGATCTCCAAACGGCGCTGTGCGCCGTAGGGAAGGCTGCCGGCCTGCGCATAGCGGAGATCCTGCATATCAAAAATGGAAAGAAGCTCGGCGGCGCGTTCTTTGGCGATTCGCTCGGCGCGCCAATAGTCCGGCAGCCGCAGCAGCGCGGAGGGAAGGCGGTAGTCCATTTCGTGGTGCAGCCCGATCAAAACATTTTCTTCCACTGTCAGGTTTTTAAACAGGCGGATGTTTTGAAACGTGCGCGCGATTCCGGCACGGTTAATTTGCTGTGTGTTCATACCGGCCGTGTCTTTTCCGTCCAGCAGAATGGTGCCGCGGGTCGGATGATACACTTTGGTAAGCAGATTGAAAACCGTTGTTTTTCCGGCGCCGTTCGGACCGATCAGACCGTCGATTTCGGTGCGGCCAATGGTCAGGTTAAAGTCGTCCACAGCGGTCAGTCCGCCAAAATCGATGCCCAGACGGCGTACCTCCAGAATCGGTGTTTTGTCTGAATCGCGCTCCGGCAGCATTCCGGGGCTGGGGATCGGAACCATTTTACTCATTTGCGGAACCTCCTTCCGGATTTTCCGGTTTGCAGGGCGTTTTCTTTTTTGCCGGTTTCCAGTTGATCAGCTTTTCCAGCAGGTGGCTCAGGGAAAAATCATACATTCCCATCAAGCCAGACGGTTTAAAGATCATAACGATAATTAACAGCAGAGAATAAATGATCATGCGGTATTTGCTGAAGCTTTGCAGTATCAGCGGCAAAGCGGTAAGCACGGTTGCGGCAATGATGGAGCCGGACATGGAGCCCATGCCGCCGAGCACGACCATGACAAGAATGTTGATGGATTGCATGAAGTCAAACGTTCCGGGAACGAGAAGCCCCTGGTTTCCGGCGTAAAGCGCGCCGGCGATCCCGGCAAAGAAAGCGGAAAATGCAAACGCCATTACCTTATAATAGGTCGTATTGATTCCGCAGGCCTCGGCGGCGATCTCGTTTTCACGGATGGAAAGGATCGCACGGCCGTGCCGGGAATGCATCAAGGCGTGAATGGCAAAGCAGGTGATAATGACACAGAGAAAAACGACAAGAAAGCCGGTGTTTTTTGCGAATTTCGGAATATCCGAAAGACCGGGCGTGCCGCCGGTGACGCTCGGAAGATTAATGATGATCACACGGATGATCTCGCCAAAGCCAAGAGTGATAATCGCCAGATAGTCTCCCTTGAGCCGCAGTGCGGGAATACCGATAATAACGCCGAAAACGGCAGCGACGATGCCGGCAATCACCAGACCCAGAATGACTGCGAGCGGACGGGGAAGGGTACAGCTTTTCCAGAAAATTGCGCCGGCATATGCGCCGACAGCCATAAATCCGGCATGCCCCAGCGGCAGCTGCCCCAGGTAACCGGTCACGACGTTCAGGGAAACCGCCAGAATAATATAAATGCCGATTTGCAGAATGATCGAGCTTTGTGCGCGGCTGACCGCGCCGGATGTAATTATCGTGTTGCCGACCAGAAGGAATGCGGCCAACAGAAGCGTGTTGATCGCGTAACGAGCCGGCATGGGGATTTTTTTAACTTTATCCATCGGTTTGGATCACGCCTTTCCAAAAAGATTGCAGCCGTTACACTTTTTCAGACATGCTCCTGCCCATAAATCCGGTCGGGCGGAAGAGCAGCACAACAATTAAAATGGCAAACACAATGCCGTCGGCCCATTCGGAAAGGCCAAGCGAGGTAACGAGCACTTCTGCCAGACCGATGGCAAAACCGCCGATCATGGCGCCGGGAATGGAACCGATTCCGCCAAGGACTGCGGCAACAAACGCCTTCAGTCCCAGCATGGAGCCAATAGTCGGCGTCAGCACGGGGTAACGGCAGCAATAAAGAATAGAGCCGATTCCGGCAAGAACAGAGCCGACCGCAAAGGTGAATGAAACAGTGCGGTTTACGTTGATGCCCATCAGCTGCGCAGCGCTCATGTCCTCGGAAACCGCGCGCATCGCTTTGCCCATTCTGGTTTTCTGCACCAGCAGTGTGAGCAGGACCATCGAAATGATGGAAACGGCGATTGTAACGATAGCGGTCACGCTGATCTGCGTGCTGCCAAGGGAAATGTTCTGTACCGTAATGATGCTGCTGCTTGGAAAGCTTTGCGCATTGGCGGAGAAAATAAGCTGCGCAAGGTTTTGCAGCAGCATGGAAACGCCGATTGCCGTAATCAGCAGGGAAATGCGCGGCGCAGAGCGCAGCGGCTTGTACGCAATTTTTTCAATGACCATCGCCAGCACAGCGCAGCCGACAATTGCGGCAACGACGGCGATCGCAGGGCTGATGCCCGCGGTAATGATCAGCATGGCGATATAGCCGCCGACCATGATAATGTCTCCGTGAGCAAAGTTCAAAAGCATGATGATGCCGTAAACCATGCTGTAGCCAAGGGCAACCAGCGCGTAAATCGAGCCGAGCTGCAAGCCGTTAATCAGCTGGGAAATAAACAGCATAAAAGCACCCGTCCTTCCTTCTCTGAATTCAACCTGTTTTATGAAAACGGGTACGGGGCTGCTGCAAATTATGCAACAGCCCCGTACCGATCCCAAGCGGAAAATCTGACCTTTCAGTCCGGGAATTAAATTTAATAGTTGCCCCAGAACTTTGCTTCACCGTCAGCGATATTAATAATAACAGCGGTCTTCTGCGGATTGTTGTAATCGTCGAAAGTGATGTGGCCGGTGACACAATCCATATCGGTGGCTCTCATCGCATCGATTACAGCCTGCTTGTATTCGTCTGAGCCGGCGGTCAGCTTTGCTTCTTCTGCCTTGGAGAGAGCAGCACAAAGAATTGCGGCGGCGTCATAGGCCTGCGCGGCAAACATGTTCGGCTCAATATTATATTTTGCCTTGTAGTTTTTCAGGAAGGTCTGGACTGCTTCGGAGGTATCCTGAGTGGAATAACCGGAGCAGAAATAGGCACCCTCGAGCACGGAGGAATCCTGAATTACATCCATAACCGTAGCCCAGCCGTCGCCGCCAAGCAAAGTGGCGGTAACACCGGCGCTTTTGGCCTGCGGCGCAACATTGGCGAGCACCTTGTGATAATCCGGAACAAACAGAACGTCCGGCTTTTTGGAAGCGATGTTGGTCAGCTGAGCCTGAAAATCGACTGCGTCTTTGCCGTAGCTTTCTTCGGCAACGACCTCGAGGCCGAGCTCCTTGGCCTTGGCGACGAATGCCTTATACAAACCGACGGAATAGTCCGATCCGCTGTTGTAAAGCACGGCGGCGGTTTTGGCGTTCAGCTTTTCAGAAGCAAAGCTGGCCATTTTTTCGCCCTGGAACGGATCGATAAAGCAGGAACGGAACATGTTTTTGTAAACGGAAACCACGTTGCCGCTGTCGTCAAGCTTGCAGGTGATTTTTTCTGCCGTAGCGGAGGCGGTGATCATCGGCATATTGTCCTGCTGGCTTTCCACAACGACCGCAGCGGTCGGAGCGGTCGTCACGTCGCCGATAATGGCGGTAACGCCCTGATCCACCAGGGAGCTGTAGCCGGTCAGAGCCTTTGCCTCGTTGCCCTCTTCGTCATAGGAGACGAGTTCGATCTTTTTGCCGTTAATGCCGCCCTTTTCGTTGAGCTCGCTGATGTAAAGCTTGGCGCCGTTGGAAACGGCGATGCCGTATTCGGCGACCTCGCCGGTAGCGGGAGCAAGCAGGCCGACCTTAATGGTTTCTGAGCCGCCTGCGCCGCCGTTATTGCCATTGCAGCCGGCAAACAGAGAAACCGTCATCACGGCTGCCAACGCCAGAGATAAAATACGTATTTTCTTTTTCATCGTTTTTCATTCCTCTCAAATCAGTTCGTTTCATTCCGGCATCCTTCGCGTTAAACGCCGGAAAGCAGAATTTTCATCCAACAGACAGCCTTCCGCTCCGAACGTTTCGGAAGCTGCTTTGATGAACGAGAAATTATTGGTTATTATACATTTTTACGAAAGAAAAGTCAACCGCATTTTTTGCCGAAAAAGCACTCTTTTTTATTGCGCGAAACATTGAAAATGATGGAGTGTAATGCGATTTTTAACGATTTGGAAAAATATATCAAAAAACAGGTGCTTTTTTACCGCGGACAGATTTTTTTGTTAAAATGAATTTTGGACGCATAATTAATGGGGCGGGTCGGTTTTGTCAGAAGGAAAAGCTTCGCGGCAAAGCTCCAGAAAATGCGAACAGACCACAGAGGGGGTTTTGCCGCGCATTGTAACGATCGCGCGACTGATGGTGAAGGCAGGCTCGTCGATCATGCGGTATTCCAGGGGATCGCCGCTGACAGCCAGCGTGGAAAGCGGCACGATTGCAACGCCGATTCCGGCCTGTGCAAGCTTAAGCGTGACGGCGATTTGAATATTGACACATTTAATGTCCGGCACCAGCCCGGTTCTGTCGCAGGCGCCGGTTATCAGCTCTTCGTAGCGCTGGATCATCATCAGAGGCTTTTTGACCAGTTCGCAGAGCGGAATCTCTTTGTTTTTTTCGAACGAAAAGCAGTCCGGGCGGTAGGCGGCGACCAGCTGTTCGCCGCTGATAAACCGGGGCTCCATTGCGGCGGAAAAGCGGCACGGCGTTCGTACCACCGCGACGTCGATAGCGCCGGCCTCCAGCAATTGCAGCAGCTTGGCGGAATTCATTTCATACAGCTGGTAGCGGATTTGCGGCCACAGGCGGCTGAACCGCGTGAGAATGCCGTCAAACAGGGTGATCGCAGTGGAAGGGGTCATCCCCAGCCGCAGCGTACCGCGCTCGCCAAGCTCGCAGTCGCGCGCTTCCTTGACTGCAAGGCTTTCCAACGCCAGAATGTCTTTGGCACGCTGGTAGAAGAGTTGTCCCGCATCG
This sequence comes from Clostridiales bacterium, assembly GCA_019421725.1. Classification (GTDB taxonomy): domain Bacteria; phylum Bacillota; class Clostridia; order Oscillospirales; family Acutalibacteraceae; genus CAKXIK01. Next base: position 8,917 of record JAHZES010000005.1, read on the forward strand.
GTCAGTCGTTGGCTGCGGGAGGTGCGCTCCAAAAGCTGCACGCCAAGCTCGCGCTCCAACGCCCTGAGCTGGTTGCTCAGCACGGGCTGTGCAATAAAAAGCTTGCGGGATGCCGCGGTCATGTTGCCGCTTTCCACAATTTCGATAAAGCTGTGTAAAAGCCTGCTGTCCATAAAAAGCCTCCTGTTCCGGTCGATCGGCGCCGGCCGCCGGTTCTGGCGCGGCACATGTTCAGTATAGCACGTTTTGACGCGGCAAAAAAGACCGGAACGGCTGCTTCGTCAACACTTTTCGCAAAATTCTGCGGGAAGCCCCCGGTACATTTGCCGTGTTGACAGACGCATGCCTTTGCGATACGATAACAGGCAGGGAAACTGATTTTTGTTCGAGGGGGGCAGCGCGATGGCCGATACATTCAAAAATTCCTATAAGGTTGCCGAAAAAGAAATGGTATCGCTTTCGGTATATAATGTCGGTTTTCAGCAGTGCGATCCGCTTTATCAATGGGGTCCCGGCGTGCGTGACCATTATCTGATCCATTACATCGTGTCCGGCCGGGGAATGTATACCGTCGGAGGGCAGGAGCTGCAGCTTGCCGCGGGCGACGCTTTTCTGGTATACCCCGGAACTACCGTGACCTATGCCTCCGATAAGGCGGAGCCCTGGGAGTATTACTGGGTGGGCTTTAACGGGAGCGATGCCGCACATCTGCTCAGCGCGACCGATTTTTTACCGGAGAATCCGGTGGTGCATGCAGGAAAGTGGGGCGATTTGCTGAGGAAACAGCTTTTTGCGATTTATGAAGCGCGGGGGAACAGCCTTTCTCAGATGGCACAGATGACCGGCCGCCTTTATCTGGTGCTTTCGCTGTTCCTTTCCCATGCCGTTCGGGAAGAGGTGCATGCAGACGCCCTTTCGGTTTATGTACGGCAGGCGACAGAATATATCGGCTACCGTTATTCGTACCCCATTACCGTCGATGACATAGCGGCGTATGTCGGTATCAGCCGCAGCCACCTTTACCGCGCATTTCGGGCGGTTTTGGGACAATCGCCGAAAACTTACCTTTCCAAATACAGGATCCGGCAGGCGTGTGCGCTGCTCGGCCGGCCGGAGCTCACCGTGGCGTCTATCGCACAGTCCGTGGGGTACGAAAACGGACTTTATTTTTCCAAGGTGTTTCACAAGCTCAAGGGAGTGACACCGACGGAATTCATGCGTCAGGTGCGGTTGAACGAAGCCACTCACGAGCCGACTCAAACCATTCCACCAGCTTGAAGCGGACCTCATACCGGTCGGCATTCTCCACGATCTCCAGTTCGTCCGGAGGGAGAACGGCTTCCAACTGCGCGGAGGCGTCCGCTTTTTCAGTCGCTGCGGCGAGACACATCGGCGGGAAGACGACGCACCACCAGTTTTTTCCCTTTCCGCTGCCGATCGTTACCCGGAGCGCGTCGTAGTTTCCTGCGGGCAATGTAATGGTTTTATATTCGCGTGTATTAAAGTACATGTTGGTTATGCAAAGCGAGACAGGGTAATGGTAGCCTTGCCTGAGCACTTCGTCCTCGGCGGCCGCCTGCAGCGCAGGAATTGCCGCAGAAAGCTGCCGGAGAGCCGCCGCTTTGTCTGCGGTTTCACCGACCAGCCCCTGCGCTTCCTGCAGAATGCGGTCGCGTACCTTCAGCTTCAGCGCCTGGTCTTCCTCGGAATCCGAATTGGCCAGCACGTGCAGCCGCACCACCCGGGTCGAAATATCCTCGCACTGCCGCGTAAAGCCCGCCATGATGAAAAGGCCGCAAAGAACCAGCGCGGCGGCAATTGCTTTTGTCAGCTTGTTTTGCTGTTTCATAAAAAATCCGTCCCTTTCGAATGAGTGATATTCGAAGTATGGACGGATTTTCCATTTTTATACAATATTTATAATATCTGAGGGAGACTTTCTGCCTCCACGCCGTGATGAGAAGGGAAGGCAAGAAAAGCATCCCGGTACTGCTCTGCCATAGCGCCGCGGCACATCTCGGCTGCGGCAGGAGAGGCAAACAGACCGAAGACCGCGGTCCCGCTGCCGCTCATTCCGCTACCGATTGCTCCGCTTTCGCAAAAGCGCCGTTTCAGCGCGGCGATCTCTTCAGGGGCGACGACAGATTCAAACGAGTTGCCGAGAGATGCGGCTAAAGCGGAGAGACTGCCGTTGCGCAGGGCTTCGGCGGCCGTCTGTGCGGAAGGGTGGCAGAGAGAAACGGAGTCCGCAGCGTAATAGGCTTCGGCGGTAGAGGAGGAGAACGGCGGTTTCACGATCACGATCGGGATCGGCGGCATGGCGGGCAGCGAAAAAAGCGTGTCGCCGATCCCCTCCGCCAGCTGGGTGCCGCCGGTCAGGCAGAAAGGAACGTCCGCGCCGATGGCAGCTCCGATCTGCAGAAGCGTTTCTCCGGTAAATGGGCCGTCAAACATCAGGTTCAGTGCATACAGCACTGCGGCGGCGTCGGAGCTTCCTCCGCCAAGTCCCGCCTGAGAGGGGATCCTTTTTTCAATGTCTATGAAGGTCCCCGGGTTCGGGATCCCGGAGGCATGAAAAAAGGCATCGGCGGCCCGGTACGCAAGATTGCGGTGATCGCACGGGATCCGGGGCTTGTCACAGGCGATTCGGATATCGCCCGCCGTGCCCCGGCCGAGCGCGACCGTTACATGGTCGTGCAATGAGACCGACTGCATTATTGTGGAAAGCGTATGGTAACCGTCGGAACGCCTGCCGGTGATATCAAGCGTCAGGTTAATTTTTGCATTTGCGCGTATCTTCAGCAGATCAATCTGATTCATGAATATTCTCCATGCCCGGGAAAACGGGCGGACAGCAGAGGAACAGGGCCTTCTGCGCAGTGTAGGCTATTTTTTTAAAAAACGTTCCATACGTGACAGCGCCTCGGTAATATGCTTGAGAGAATAAGAATAGGAAATACGCACAAACCCTTCGCCGCATGCGCCAAAGGCGCTGCCGGGCACCACCGCAACATGCTCTTCAGTCCGCTTTTCTGTATGGAGGGAAACACATAAAACGCGCCCTCGGGCTCAAAGCATTCCATTCCCATTTCGCGCAGACCGTCTACGATCAGCCGCCGGCGGAGATTGTACTCGCAGCGCATATTTTCAATATCGGTGTCGCCGTTTTTCAGAGCTTCGATTGCCGCATACTGCGCCAGTGTCGGCGCGCTCATGATACCGTACTGGTGCAGCTTTGTCATCGCGCCGATCAGCGGGGCAGGCCCCAGCGCGTAGCCGAGCCGCCAGCCGGTCATTGCATAGGACTTGGAAAAGCCGCTGACCACAACGGTTCGCTCGCGCATTCCGTCAATGGATGCAGCCGAAACATGGCGCGTGCGTCCATAGGTCAGCTCGCCGTAAATTTCGTCCGACAGGACCAGAATGCCGGTTTCGCGCAGGATTCCGGCGATTTCCTCCAGATGTTCGCGGCGCATTACCGCGCCGGTGGGATTGTTTGGGTAGGGCAGGATCAGCAATTTGGTCTTTGGCGTGATCTTTTCGCGCAGAGCTCCGGCGGTCAGCCGAAAACCGTCGGCTGCATGTGTTTCCAGAGCGACAGGGACTCCGCCGGCCATTTCGGTAAGCGGCTCGTAGCAGACAAAGCTCGGCTGCGGGATCAGTACCTCGTCGCCGGGGTTGACCAGCGTGCGGATGCAGACGTCGATCGCCTCGGAGCCGCCGACGGTGACGAGGGCCTCGCTCTCCGGCGCATATTGTACGGAGAAGCGACGGGAAAAATAGTTGCAGATTTCGTTTCTCAATTCTGCAAAGCCGCGGTTGGGAGAATAAAAGGTATTGCCCTTTTCGATGGAATCGATAGCAGATTGACGAATGTGCCAGGGAGTGGAAAAATCCGGCTCGCCGATGCTCAGTGAGATGACGTCCTCCATCTCGTTTGCAATATCAAAAAAACGCCGGATGCCGGACGGCCTGACCTTTCGGATCCGGTCACCCAGAACGGATTCGTAGTCGATCACAGTATCATGCTCCTTTTGTCTTTTTGTTTGCCGGTCAGATCAAAGCCGTTTTCCTTGTACTTATTCAGCAAAAAGTGTGTTGCGGTGGAAAGTACGCCGTCCAGTGTGGAAAGCCTTTTTGCAACAAACATGGCCACATCCTGCAGAGAGCTCCCGTGAACACAAACCAAAAGATCGTAGCCGCCGCTCATCAGATATACGCTTTCCACCTCTTCGTATTCCATTACGCGGTGGGCAAGCTCGTCAAAGCCGGAATCGCGGCGGGGAGCAACCTTCAGCTCGATCATTGCCGTTACATGCCCCGGTGCGGAAGAATCCCAGTCCACCACGGCCTGATATCCCTTGATTACGCCGTTTTTTTCGTATTCCGCAATAGCGGCGGCCACGGCGTCCTCGGTCATGTCGAGCATGACGGCGATCTGCCGGTTTGACAATCGCGCGTTTTCTTCCAGCAATTTTAAAATTTTCTCCTGCATAAAAACAGCCGCCTTTCCTGTGTTTCGGTGATGGTGTCTCCAGCGTTTCAAAAAGAACCGAACCGTTACTTTTTGAAGGAAATGTGAAAGCGAGTTTCATTATACAGGAGCGGGAGGAATATGTCAATTTATTCTACCGGGTGCAGGAATTCAAACGGGGGTTTAGCGCGGCAGCGCGTTGAAAGTTTTTCGGTTTTGCCGCGCCGAATCTTGCAATTTCCCACATATTATAGTATAATCTGAAAAAAGTGTTTTGTAGGGAACCCAAGCAGAGCGCGGCGCGCGTTCCGTACCGTCTTTGGGGGAGAGTTCTCCGCAAAGAAAGGATGGTCATTTGTTATGCTGGACATCAAAATCGAATTGACAAAAGCACCGAAGGCGAAACCGGCGGATGAGTCTAAGCTCGGCTTCGGCAAAATTTTTACGGATCATATGTTCCTGATGGACTATGAAGCGGGGAAGGGCTGGCACGATCCGCGAATCGTACCGTATGCCCCGTTTGAACTGGATCCCGCTTGCGTGGTGTTCCATTATGCTCAGGAAATTTTTGAAGGCATGAAGGCTTACCGTACGGCCGATAATACCATCCAGCTGTTCCGTCCCGAATGCAATGCGGCCCGGATGCAGGACTCTTCGGATCGTCTCTGCATTCCGAAGATCCCCGTGGAGGATTATGTCCAGGCGGTCAACGAGTTGGTAAAGGTGGAACAGGATTGGGTTCCGCACACCGACGGCGCTTCGCTGTACATCCGTCCTTTTGTTTTTGCAACTGACGTCGGTCTGGGAGTTCATGCGTCCAAGCATTATACCTTTGCAATCATCTGCGCTCCGTCTGGCGCCTATTACGCCGAGGGCATCCACCCGGTTCGCATCTATGTTGAGGATGAATACATCCGCGCGGCACCCGGCTTGACCGGATTCACCAAGTGCGGCGGAAACTACGCCGCCTCCATCAAAGCCGG
>JAHZES010000005.1:14407-17527 GCA_019421725.1 Clostridiales bacterium
AAAGAAATATGTTGAAGAAGTCGGCAGCATGAACATCATGTTCAAGATCGACGGGAAGATTTATACGGCTGCCACTGTCGGAACGGTCCTGCCCGGCGTGACCCGCCGCAGCTGCATCGAATTGCTGAAGGACTGGGGCTATGAAGTGATCGAGGGCAAGCTTGCAATTGCGGATATTATGAAGGCTTCCCGCGAGGGCAAGCTGGAGGAAGTTTTCGGAACAGGAACGGCCGCCGTTGTTTCTCCGGTCAAGGAACTGGTCTGGAAGAATGAGCACGCCTTCATCGGCGAAGGAAAGATCGGCCCGGTCACCCAGAAGCTCTACGACACGCTGACCGGCATCCAGTGGGGTAAACTGCCGGATACGTTTGGCTGGACCCGTGTAGTGAAATAATTCTGCGTTTGAAAAAAACTTGGCGGCATGATCCTTCGGGATCGTGCCGCTTCATTTTCATAAAATACTGGAAAGAAGGGCTTGCGCTGAGAGAGCTGCATTTTACGGTGCCGGAACAGTTCGACGGTGCACGCGGAAAGTTTTTTCTGCGCAGCTTTTGCGGGCTTTCGTACCATACGGTGCTTGAGCTCAAGCAGGTGGAAAACGGCGTGACGGCGGACGGAGCTTTGCTGCGTACCGTCGATCGCGTTCATACCGGCCAGCAGGTGGTCGTTCGCTTACCGCAGGAAAAAGAGCGGCCTCAGCAGGCGGTCGAGCTGTATGTTCCCGTGCTTTATGAGGATGACGATGTGCTGGTGTTCGACAAACCGCCGTTTATGCCGGTGCATCCCTCGGCCGGGCACGCCGCGGATACCCTTGCCAATGCTTCTGCGGCATATCTGCAGAAAAAGGGCGAATGCGCAACGTTTCGCCCGGTGAACCGGTTGGATCGCAATACCTCCGGCATTGTTGTGACTGCAAAGCATGCCCACGCAGCCTATGCGCTGAGCGGAGCGGTCGATAAAGCGTATCTTGCCGTGGTTCAGGGGGCTTTGGCGGGGCAGGGAACCGTTGATGCTCCGCTGCGCCGCATGGAAGGGCACGGGATCCGGCGGGAGATCGGCGAAGGGGGCGAGCGCGCGGTAACGCACTGGCGCGCGCTTGCGTGCGGCAACGGCCATACGCTGCTCGCCGTCCGGCTGGAAACGGGGCGTACTCACCAGATTCGGGCGCATTTTTCATCGCTTGGTTTTCCGTTGGCGGGAGACGATATGTACGGCGGCTCTGTGGAAATGATAACGCGTCACGCGCTCCACTGCGGCCGGGCGGCCTTTTTTCAGCCGTTATGCGGCGAGAGAGTCTGCTTGCACAGCCCCCTGCCGAAGGATTTTCGTGCGCTGCTGCTGCAGTGCGGGATGGACCCGCAGGAGGCGGAGGACGGCCTGAAGAAATATTTTGATACAGCTGAATGAAAAGAGGAGTCAGAATGGAATTAAAACGGATCGAAAGCTTTTGTGTCAATCATAATTTACTGGAGCGCGGAATTTATACCTCCCGGATCGACGGCGATGTGACGACCTATGATATCCGCATGCGAGTACCGAACAGACCGCCGTTTCTGGAAAACGCTGCGATCCATACGATGGAACATCTGTTTGCCACCTTTGCGCGTAATTCGGAATATTCCGACAGGATCATCTATTTTGGTCCCATGGGCTGCCGCACGGGCTTTTACTTTTTGACGCGGAACCTGCCGGAGCAGGAAGTGCTCGGGCTGATCCGCCGGATTTTTGAACAGATTGCGGATTATAAAGGTGAAATTCCCGGGGCGACGGCAGTGGAATGCGGAAATTTCAGAGAACACGACCTTGCGGGAGCAAAACGGGAAGCACGCGAGTTTTTGCCCGTTATTCGCGGCTGGCAGCCGGAAGATCTGGTTTACCGTACCGAGTAATCTTCCGGGAACGCACGAATAGGGCTGCAGAAAGGCGCCGGAAAGTTTTTTGCTTTTTGCAATATGACAAATCTTTGCCTTCATATATTGTTTACATTTTCCTCTTGAAATTTGGCCTGAAATTTTATATACTATGAAAAGGTTACAATTTGTAACTTTTCAGTCGCCAAGTTACGGTCGGCTTTTCGCCGCCCGGAAGGGAGGAACGACGCATTTGGATTACAAGTCACAAACCGGCGCCGCGATTGGCGGCGCTATAAAATACGGCATGAAAAAAACATGGCGCTTTCTTTATTTTGTCGGCATTCAGTCGGTGCGTATCAATCATCGCATCCGTCGACGCTGCGCGAAGTTTTTTGCCCCCGTCACCAGCTTTCTGGCTAAGGTTTACGATTGGAGCCTCGGTCGCCGTCTGCGCAGTGTCAAACGCGAGTGGAACAGCTTGAAAGAGGGCTTTGCTCATTCCTGCGGAAAAATTCGTTCTGCCAAAGGTTTTGGCGGCAAGGTGAAGGAATTTTTCTGCGCGACCGGCCGTGCGCTTGTTGCGCATCACGGTATCCTGGGAGGGATCGTAAATGTGGCGGCTCCGGCAGCGGCGATTGCGCTGCTGGTGGTCACCGCCCAGAATCTTTCCAGTGCGCAATACGGTCTGGAGATTTCCTATAAAGGGACGTCCATCGGCTACGTTCAAAACGAAAACGTGGTGGGAGAAGCGGTGGACATGGCCTCTGCCCGCGTTTCCGGCGCGGCGGAAGCCGTCGATGTCGACGTTGTTCCGACCTATACCTTTACCGAAATCAGCGACGACCAGTATTATGTTACGGCCAGCAATGTGTGCGATAAAATTATCGCCGCTTCCGATGGTGTGATTGAAGACGCAACCGGCCTTTATATTGATAATTCCTTTGTGGGAGCGGTTAAAAGCGAGACCGATCTGCGTTTTATTCTGCAGTCGATTTTGAAAGAAAACAAGACCGAAGATGACGTCATGGATGTTGCGTTCGTGCAGGATGTTCAGTTGGTGGAAGGAATGTACCCCACCAGCGGGATCATGAGTTCGGAGGCAATGCAGGCAAAGCTTACCGCTACAGAAGAGGTCAGCCAGACGTATGTAGTAAAGGCGGGCGACGCACCTCTTTCCATTACGGCGAAGCTTGGGATTTCGCTCAAGCAGCTGCAAAACCTTAACCCGGATGTTGATTTGGAGCACGGATCGATCCATGTGGGTGAC
>JAHZES010000005.1:17537-27232 GCA_019421725.1 Clostridiales bacterium
CTTTTTGACCATCAAGACAGTAAAGCGTGAAACATATACGGAATCCATTCCGTATGCCACGGTAAAGGAAAAGTCGTCGAAGCTGTATATCGGATCGTCAAAGGTGGCCGTCAAAGGACAGAACGGTGTGGAGCAGATCGTCGACGAGGTAACCTATGTGGACGGTGAAGAGGTTGACCGGCAGAATATCAGCACGGTGACGCTGCGGGCGGCAGTGGACCAGAAGGTATTGGTCGGCACCAAAAAGAAACCGACCTATACAATGTCTTATTCCAGCGCCAGCGGCAATGTGCAGTCTACGGGCAGTCTGATGTGGCCGGTGCCGTCCTCCCGTATCATTTCCCAACGCTACGGCGTAAGAGGTGTAACGGGCAGCATTCATCAGGCAATTGATATTCAGGCGCCGTCCGGCACAACGATTTATGCCGCGGATTCCGGAACGGTCGTCAGCGCCGGATGGCACCCCGGTTACGGCTACAATTTGACCATCCAGCATTCCAACGGTATGAGGACCTTTTACGCGCACTGCGCCCGTCTGTATGTTGGGAGCGGAGCGGTCGTCTCCAAGGGTACGGCGATTGCCGCAGTCGGTCGAACCGGTTACTGGGCAACCGGAAACCATCTGCATTTCGGTGTGATGGTAAACGGTGTTTATGTCAACCCGTTCCGGTATGTCAGTTGACGGAGAAAAATGGTAAGAACGGCTGCTGCCGGACGCGAGAGCCTCGTGTTCGACAGCAGTTTTTTATGCGGTCGTGCAGAGGAAAACGTATTTTCCTTTGCAAAACCCGCAAATCCGTGATAAACTGTTCTTCGGTATTTTGCAGAAACAAAAGCCCTGTGTATGGCTTTGGGGAAGGGTGGATCGGTCGCTTTGAAATATGAAATGGAACTTGGCGCGTGGAACCAGGTGTTTGCGGTTCCGGCAGCGGTTGTAGACCGCCATTTGAAAATGGCCGGATCTGCGCAGCTAAAGGTGCTTTTGTGGCTGCTGCGCCGGGCGGGGCAGGAAAACGACCCGGAAGCGATCGGTGCGGCGCTGGGGCTTTCCCGCGCAGATGTCTGCGACGCCATGCAATACTGGATCGAGGCGGGGCTGATTCGCGAAAATAACGGGGAGCTGACGCCGGCGGAAAAGGAGCAGGCAGAGAACGTCCCCGCAGAGCCCGAACAGAAAACGGAAACAGCGCAGCCCGCGCGCGCAAAGGAGGAAAAAGCGCCGCGGCGGCCAAGCAGACCGCGTCAGCTGGACTCCGCAGAGGTGGCGGCGCGCATCAACAGCGACGAAGAGATTCGCTGCATGATGGATACGGTGCAGTCGATTTTTGCGCGCCCGATCTCTACGCCGGAAATGGGCGTGCTGCTGAATATTCATGATTGGGACGGTCTCCCGGCAGATGTTATCGTTATGCTGGTGCAGTACGCAGTCGGCGCCGGCAAGAGCAATATGGCCTACGTCGAAAAGATGGCGATCGGCTGGGCCTCGGACGGGATCGATACACATGAAAAGGCGGAGCGAAAAATCTGTGAGCTGGATGAACGGCGCAAGGCGTGGAACCGTATAAGCCGGTTGTTTGGCATTGAAAGGCGCCCTCCCAGCGCGTCGGAAAGCGAGGCAGTTTCCCGCTGGATCAATCTTTGGCAGTTTGAAGACGATATGATCCGGGAGGCATATGACCGCTGTGTGGACAGCACCGGAAAGGTTCGTTTTTCGTACATCAATAAAATTCTGGAACGCTGGAATGCGCAGGGTGTGCGCACGCTGGCTGAGGCCCGCGTGGAGAAGGGCGAGAAGAAACAGGGAAAAGCACCTGCGGCCGAAGACAGAAGAAAAACGTCTTATGATATCAGTGAATTTGAAAAAATGGCGCTCAACGGCGACCTGATGATGAAATAACGGGATGCGCTTTTTTAACGGAGCCCGGAGATGGAGGTCACGCTTGCAATGGGATATGACCGTGAGATTTATGATAGTGCAATGGCTGTGCTGTCTGACAGACGCAGCGCGGCGAACCGAGCCGCACGGCAGCACCGCGAGGAGGTTCGGCAGAGGTGTCCGCGCGCGCTGGAAATTGAACATGAAATTTCAGGGGCGGGCTTGCGCGCCGCCAGACTGATCATGGCCGGGAAAGATGCGCAGCAGCAAATTGCCGCGCTTGCGGAGGAGAATCTGCGCCAACAGCGTGAATTTGCAGAGGTAATGCGGGAGGCGGGCTTTGCGGAGGATTACATGGAGCCGCACTTTGCATGCCAGGCGTGCCGCGACGAGGGCTATATTGACGGCAGAATGTGTGAATGTCTGAAGCTTTTGCTGCGGGAAACCGCTCAGCAGAAGCTAAATCGGCTGACACCGCTTTCTCTCAGCTCGTTTGAGAGGTTTGATTTGTCGTATTATTCATCAGAGCCGGACGAGAAGACGGGCCTTTCACCACGGCGGAAAATGGAGGATATTTTTCGTTTCTGCACCGGATATGCACAGCGCTTTTCTCTGCATTCGCCAAGCATTTTGATGACCGGCGCCACCGGCCTGGGGAAAACGCACCTTTCGCTTGCGATCGCCCGCGAGGTGATTGAAAAAGGATACGGAGTGGTTTACGGTTCTGCACAGAATTTTATGCTGCAGATTGAACGGGAGCGCTTCGGAAGATCGGAAAGCAGCGAGAGCGAACGTCAGCTTCAGGAGTGCGATCTGTTGATTCTGGATGATCTTGGCGTGGAATTTTTAACGCAGTTTGTCAGCGCGGCGGTCTACAACCTGATCAACACCAGACTGATGGCGGAGCGGCCTACCATTATCAGCACCAATCTTTCCATTTCGGAGTTGGAAAGTCGTTATTCTGAACGGGTCGTATCCAGGATTATTGCAAACTATCGCGTTCTTCCGTTTATTGGCCGGGATGTGCGCCAGCTTAAGCGTATGCGCGAGGCGGGCCTAAATTATTAATAAAAAACAGCAGTGCGTTTATCGTTACCGAAACGCACTGTTGTTTTTTATTACAGCGTGAAATACATAGAAAAGATTTTTTAGCAGGCGGCTGTTTGCTCACCGGCGGGGGCGCCGGAGGCGCGCTGCTGTTGACGGCGCAGACGGTTGCGGCAGCGCAGCAGGCGAAACCGGTTGTAACGCTGGATCATACTGTATGGCAGATGAACGATGGCGTTAAGTATGGCGCTGAGCATACGAAGTTCCCGGGGAGCTATCAATAACAGCGCGGCGGAAAGCAAAAGGTTCCCGGAATGGATCCATTCTCCGCGGCAGGTCTCCGTTAAAAACGTATCCAGATATTCCGGTGTCACGGTATCCAGATGCTCTTTGGAAAAGCCGCCCTCCGGTACCCGCTGAGGAAGCTTATCCTTCCAGGATTTGATATGAAAACACCGCTGATAGAATTTTCCGTCCTCTTCCCAGGAAAGCGCACAGTAGCGGCGGCGATCCGGTGAAAAACGCTCATCGGTTCCGCGGCAGCCCAAACGGAAAACAATATAATACCAAACGGTCGTAAAAAGAATTACAAATAAGAATTTCCAAAGCATGGAGTTCGGCGCCAACATATCATGCACCCTTTCACAGGATTTCCGTTTCTCTTTTTCAGTATCATACCGTTCTTTTTTGAACAATTTATTAATACACCGGAAAATATCTGATAATTCGTTCGAGCGGTAAAAAAGAGAGGCAAAGAGACGAGTATCCGGTAGAAAATTCACCGAAAAGCCCTTCACCGGTTTTATGACCCCAAAAGCTTCTTCCGTTCGCGCCAGTCCGGCATTAATTCGGAAAGGAGGCGGTAAAAATCTGATGAATGGTTTGGGTGCACAAAATGAACCAGCTCGTGCAGAACGACAAAATCGATGCAAGCGGTGGGATATTCCAGCAGGCGAAGGTTGAGGGTGACCGCCTGTTTTTGCGGGCGGCAGCTGCCCCAGCGGCTTTTCATGTGGCGCACGGTGATGGAGGGATGGGGAACGCCGAAGTTCTGCAGCAAAGGCAGCATCCTGCGGCAGGACTGTTCGAAGAAGGTTTTACACATTTCCGTGCTCCATTGTTGAAAAAGCCTCGCCCGCGAAGCGGCGTTCTCCGGGTCGCAAAGCGTTAACAGCAGCTCGTTTTCTTTCAGCTGTGCGCGGTTTTGTGTGCCGGGGAGCACGCGGATGCGGATCGGCTGCCCGAGAAGAGAAAAGGTTTCGCCGTTTGCAAACAAAGCCGGCCGTGGCTGTGGCTGCGGCGCAGCAGCAAATCGATTCAGCGCACCGAGAATACGGCCGGACTGAGAACGCAAAAAGGCATCCACAGCCGAGACGGGAACACTTTTTGCTGCAGAGACCCGCATGCTGCCGTCCGGATAGATACGGAGGTTGATGTTTTTCACTTTTTTCCGCAAAAAATCATAAACGACGGTGCGTCCGTCCAATTCAATGGTACGCTGCAAAGGATCGCCCCCCTTGATCGTCAGGAATTTGCTTTGCCTTCACATTAAAAGTAAAAATCCTGTAAATCGCATTCCGCCGCGATTTACAGGATTTTTCAATTGGCCCACCCGGAGGGACTCGAACCCCCGCCCTTCAGAATCGGAATCTGCTATTATATCCATCTTAACTACGGGTGGATGTGCCGTCAGAATTACTAACATAGTATAGCATAATTGGCCGAACAAATCAATGCTTTTTCCTGTAAGAATCGGAAAAAACCTTTTTTAAATTTTTTCGGGTGCAAAGAGGGTCGGAAAAATTAAAAATCCGGCAAGATTCCCGTGCAAATCAGGGGAACAAGTTGTATAATAATTATAAATTACAGGATCGCGCGGTTGTCAGGCTGTTCGTAGTGTGTTTTGTGAACGGTTGCCGCTATTTGCGAACGGAGCAAGCCGTAACCTGTTTTTTGTTAAAGCAGGACCGGACGGAGATCAGGAATCGAGGATTGGTTATGCAGGAATATCAAAGGCTTGCTCTTTGCAAAATCAGGGAATCTGCAAAGAAAAACGATGAAGCAAATATAAACTATCTGCAAAGCGTATGTGCTCCCTTGGGAATTGATTGCAGAGTATTGATTCGCAGACTTCTGCAAAGTCCCGTAACGATCAATTTTCATCCGGACAGGTTTTCAAGTAACGGGAAAACGGTTTTGGAAAACTTAATGAAGCAGGGAAGATACCATGGACAGTTTTGCACCGGAACGACAAATGGAGGTAAAACAGCATATATCGGAGGCTCTCGTTTTCTTTGGGAGCAGCGCCTGTTCAGAGGAGCTTATCCGGATAATGTGCTTGACCGCCCAAAGTACGGTGCGTTAAATATTCTGAGATATTTGGATGGTGCCTCCGTTCGTTTTGGTTCGTGCTACTTTGTCATGAAGAAGGAAATAGTAGATCGCTGTACATTCTCCTATGGAGACAGCTCACTTGAACCGACGACCCTTTGTACAAAGGATACTTTTGCGGGGGTTGCGGCGGACCTGCTGCGGGATGTGCAAAATAATAACGGAAGATTGCTGAATCAAGTTGTTTCATCAAAAAGGGAAGCATTAGCGATTTTGTTGAACAGATCCGATCAGTTGAAGCATATCGGAAGGGATCTTGATCAATATATCGAGGTCCATATTCACGGCGATATCTCGCTTGCCGAAGATGCAGAAAGCTTTTATATGGACGAATCTTTCCGGCAAACAGTATTTGCCGAACAGGCTGGCGAGCTGTGCTGTAAATATGGAATCAGGATGGAATGGATTCCGGAGAGACAGGTAAAAGTCAATGAGATTGATGAGCTGTTTCGCGGGCCGGCGCTTCCCGGGTTGGCGAAAAAGATCGATTATGCCTTGGGAGACGGACGCGGGATCCTTCATGCAGCGCTGATCGGGAAGGCATCACGCGATAGCATATTAAATCCGGATCGTTGGAGTGACATTGGGAAGGAGCCGGAGATGTTTCAGTATTTGAAGCAGCTTTGGCATACAGTCGGATATTTCGGTTGAAGATTATGCGGATAAACGAAAAGCAGGGCTGTGCTGTCTGCCGGAAATTGCAGCGCGGCGAAAGGATTTTGGAATGAAAAAATTACCAGTTGAATTTACCAGCATGGAGTTGCCGCAGGCTCTTTTGCCCAAAGCATTGGACGGACTGCGCATTTGCCATATGAGCGATTTTCATTCGGCGCGCTTTGCAGATTACGGGGAGCTGATTGCGCGGCAAGTCCGGGGGTTTTCTCCGGAACTGATTCTTGTGACGGGGGATATGACCGATTGCTCCAAGGATCGTTGTGCGAAATACTTCTTTTCCGTAGCAGACCGGCTTTCCGGCTTTCCGATGGTTTGCAGCCCGGGGAACCACGAGCTGCGCATCGGCAGGCAGGCAATGCCTGAGGAGCTGGAGAAGGCCCTTGCCGAAAGAGAAATCCCGCTGCTTTACAATACTCGGGCGGAGCTTTGTATTCGGGGAGAACAACTGCTTTTGTTTGGCTATCTGCAGGGCTTTCAGTGGTTTACGGAGCGCGGCGCAAAGCACGCCAGACTTCGGCAGGATATTACCGAAAGGGATATCTCGCTTGCACTGGGGCGGTGTCCGCGCAGCCGTTTTTCAATCCTGCTTGCACATGATCCTGCGCCGTTTGCCGCTTATGCCGATTGGGGCGCGCCAATGGTGTTGTCCGGCCATATTCACGGCGGACAGATACGGCTGCCTCGGTTGGGGGGAGTGCTTTCTCCGGCACATCGCTTTTTCCCGGAATATTCCGCGGGAGTTTACCGCCGGGGCGGCAGCACGCTGGTGGTGTCGCGTGGGCTGAGCGTCAGTGAAATGCCAAGGGTAAACAACCGGCCTGAGGTTGCATTTTTAACACTCAGAAGCGGAGAAACTTTCGGCTCCGACGTGTGACGAACGCTTTGCTTAAAAAGGACAAAACGAAAGAAAGGACGACGGACATGTTGGAGCAGCAGAATTCTTGCGAAGCAAAGAGAGCGGCGTTTTTGCGTGTGGCAATCGCGTTCGCGGCGGCCGGGATGATAGTATGGGCGTTGCTGCCCACTGTGTGCTTTTCTATTTTTAATTTGGGAACGGCTGCGCTGTTAGCCGTATTTTTTCCGGTTTTCCTTGCGGCTGTTTTTTGGCCGTACGTGCGCCGCGGCTGTCTCCGGCTACGCCGGAAGAAGACGGGGAAATGGCTGCTGCGCCTGGTGGCGGTGCTGCTTGCCATGGGAGCAGGCTTCGGAGCGACTGTTGTCGGTATGATGATCTCGGCGGCGCACAGCGGAGCAGAAGACAGCCGCGCTCTGCCGGTGATCGTGCTCGGATGCCAGACCAACGGCTATGCGCCGTCTCCGATGCTGCTTTCGCGTCTGCAAAAGGCAAAGGAATATCTGGACAGGCATCCGGAAGCAGTTGCGATCGTCTCTGGAGGCATGGGGGGAAACGAGGGTGTTTCCGAAGCGGAGTCCATGCGGGCGTGGCTTGAACGGAACGGGATTGAACCGGAAAGGATCCTAAAGGAAGATCAGTCTGCCAGCACGGAGGAAAATATTCGGTTTTCGGTACAGCTGATGAACAGGGAACGGCTCGGTACACAGGCGCTGATCGTGACCGACTGGTGGCATGAATGGCGCGCGTCTTACTGGGCGCGGAAAAACGGCATTCTGGCCGCGGCAGAGCCTTGTGCAACCTGGGCGCCGCTGCTTCCGGTCTTTTTTGCGCGCGAGCTTTGCGGCGTTGTTCGGCTGCTATTGGCGGGGTATTAAAAATATATCGAAAATGCTGGCGGCGAACGGTCAGGCGTTGACCTTTTGGCCCTGTTGCTATAAAATAAAAAGCAGACAGCCCGCAAGGCGCTGCACTGCAGGAACCGTTGTGTGCGGTTCGTGAAAAAAGGATTGATACTCAGTATGATTCAAATTGCTCCTTCGATTCTTTCCGCCGATTTTGCGTCCCTCGGCAATGATATCCGCCGCATTGAACAGGCGGGAGCGGATATTGTCCATATCGATGTCATGGACGGCGTGTTTGTGCCAAATCTTTCGATTGGATTACCGGTAGTGAAATGTGTGCGTCCGGTTTCCGCTCTGCCGTTCGACGTTCACCTGATGATTGTTGAACCGTGGAAGTATTTTGAGGCGTTTGCAAAGGCAGGTGCCGACTGGCTGACCTTTCATCTGGAAACATCATCAGATTCCGGCGTGATCTGCGCGGCGCTGCAGAAAATTAAAAGTCTTGGGATGAAGGCGGGGATCTCCATTAAACCGGCGACTCCGCCAGAAGAGGTTTTCCCGTTTCTTGATGAACTTGACCTTGTGCTGGTAATGACGGTAGAACCGGGATTCGGAAATCAAAAAATGATTCCGGAGTGCCTGAAAAAAGTCGGAATGATCCGACGGGAAGCAGAACGCCGCGGATTGTCTCCTCTGCTTTCTATCGATGGCGGCGTCAATGCCGCCACAGCGGAGACCGCGCGCGCCAGCGGGTGCGACATTATGGTGGCTGGCAGCGCAGTTTTCGGTGCAGAAGAGCCCGCACAGATGATTTCATTGCTGCGCGGGGAAAGTTTGGGCGGATGATTTTCAAAATCTGATTTGGAAAGGCGTGATTACGATGCCTCATTTGCTGCTCCATCCCGGTGTTCGCATTGACGATATGCGCGCAAGCGCGTTCAAGCGGCCGCTTTTGGTTTTGCCGGAGGGCAAGGAATTGCTGTTGCCGATTTGCCCGGCAAGAGAACGCGGCACGGTTCAGGTGATTTCCAGGGGTGAGCGGGTTCGCCGCTTTGAACCGCTTGCCCGCGACGGAAGCGGCCTTCCGCTGTGCTATGCGCCGACGGCGGGAACGGTTGACGAATGCGTGGAAAAAGAGATTCCCGGCAGGGGAAAAATGGTTTGCATTCGGCTGGTTCCGGGCGGCGGAGAGAACGCGGCCCGTACGCTTTCCCGGCCCAGCCGTACAGAAGCGACGCCGCAGAAGATTTTGCGTGCAGCGGGGCTTTTGAGCCTGAACGACGAAACAGACGGCGAACCTTTGCAGGAGAAGCTGGAGCGTTACTGCAGAGAGAAAATTGACGTTCTGGTTTGCGATGCATTGTGCGACGACCCGTTTATGGCAGACGGGCTCTGCGTACTGGCCGAAATGACGGAAGAGGTTTGTGACGGCTTGCGGCTTGCGGCGAAGGCTTGCGGGTGCGAAAAAACGGTGATCGCCGTTTTTCGTGCGCAGGCTGCCGGCTTTGGAACGGTTCAACGCCTGAAGAGCAGGCTGGACGGCTGTGAGCTGCTGAATCTCAGCGGAAAATACCCGGTGTGGCCTGCGCTGAAAAGACTGCGCCGGTTTGCAGGAAAGGGCGTGGGACGAATCGGTGCGCAGGCTTGCCTTCAGCTCAGTCGTGCCGTTCGTCTTGGGCGTCCGGCAGAACGCTGTGTGGTGACGGTTTCCGGAGACGGTGTGCAGAAGCCGCAGAATCTCAGTGTACTGATCGGTACACCGGTTTCCGAAATTCTTGCAAATACAGCGCTTTCGGAAGAGGAGGATATTACCGCAGTTGCGGTACATGGCACTTTTGCCGGGCATGCGGTCGTAGATTTGGAAACGCCGGTGCTTGCCGATACCCGGTGCGTTTTGGCAATGACGCGCCGTGCGGACAGGAGAAAAAGCGGCTGCATCGGCTGCGGGCGGTGCAACGAGGTTTGCGGCGAGAACGTGTTCGTAAGCGAAGCCGGCCGGGCGGTAAGG
>JAHZES010000050.1:0-8011 GCA_019421725.1 Clostridiales bacterium
CTGACCTCTACACTGCCAGTGTAGCGCTCTCCCAGCTGAGCTAATGCCCCGAACATGAAGCCAAATCATTCGTGATTGATTCAGCTCCGATATAATACCATAACATTCTTTGTTTTGCAAGTGTTTTTTTAAACTTTTTTCAATCTTTTGCAAATTTCTTCATCCGGCGTTACATAAACGGTTTGATAATGGTCATAGATCACCATTCCGGGTTTTGCTCCCTGCGGTTTGTGTACATGCCGCACCTGCGTGTAATCAACGGGCACCTGTGAGGACCCGGCCGCTTTGCTATGGAATGCGGCCATCAAAGCAGCCTCTTTCAAAGCTGTTTCGCTTGGCTGGCGATTTTGCGTAAAAAGAATCGTATGGGAGCCCGGAATATTTTTAGTATGAAACCAAACATCGTTATTTCCTGCCGTTCGCAAAGTCAGCTGATCGTTTTGACGGTTGTTGCGCCCAACATATACAGTAAAACCATCCGACGTTATAAATTGCAACGGCCCGAGAGCCGCAGGCGGACGCCGTTTATCCCCGGAACGGCGCAAATAGCCCTGCTCCATGAGCTCCTGGCGGATTTCACCCAACTCTCGCTCGCTTTCCGCTCGGCTCAGTGCATCAAACACGGTATCCAGATACTCCAGCTCCGCGCTTGCCTGTTCAATCTGCTGTGCCAGCATTCGTTCCGCTGTCTGCGCTTTTCTGTAGTCCTTGTAATACTTTTGTGCATTTTGAGACGGCGAAAGCGCGGGGTCCAGCCGGATTCTGCGAATGGGGTTACCGTCCTGATAAAAGTCCTCCAAGTCTGCGAAATTCATTCCTTTTTCCAACCGGTAAAGATTTGCGTTCAACAAATCGGCGCAAACCCTTAGTTCCTCCCGCTGCGCACACCTTTTCAGTTCTTCCCGCTGTGCACTTACCTTTCGACTGAGCTTGTCCGTCGTGTTCGCCAACAGCTGCAGCAGGTCATGCGATTTGACCCGCATCCTTTCTATTTGATCGCGGCGCGAATAAAACGCATCCATAAGCTCCGAAAAGCTTGAAAAAATCGAAGTGATTGCTCCAGTCCCGTATTGAGTGATCGAAAAAAAACAAAAATCAAACGGTCTGCCATTCAAGTCGCTTACCATTACCGGCTGGCCTCCGTTGCTGATTGTTTCCGCTGCGCGGCACAGGAAAAAGGAAAGCCTCTCTTTTTGCTCCTGTGTCAGCTCCTGAATCGTCACATCTTGCCCGCGGCACGCTTGCTGGGCAATTTCCCGGCATGCGATAGGAGAAAAGCCTTGCAAAACTGAAAGAAGTCCTTTTGCAAGCGTTGTATTTTTCACAGAGTCGAGAGCAGCAAGAATCTCCGAGGGAGGTGTCTCCAATATGTTTTTTTTGTTCTGCGCCGGAGGTAGCCGGTAGGCCATTCCGGGAAGGACCAGGCGTTCCGATGTCATTTCGGCATTCACCCGACGTACAGCATCGGCAATTCTGCCCTGTTCATCGATCAGAATAATATTGCTGTACCGCCCCATAATTTCTATTGCAAGCGTATTGGTAACCGCCTCGCCAAGCTCATTGATACAAGCAAAATCCAACAGCAGAACACGTTCCAGCCCGGGCTGACGAATTGCGGTCAGTTTTCCGGAAATCAGCCGTTTGCGCAGCAGCATGCAGAACATTGGCGGGGTCGGCGGATTTTCCGGCAGAACCGCGGTAAAATGAACGCGCGGACTGTTCGCTCTTGCGGAAAGCATCAATTTACCGCCGATCCCTTTCCCGCGCAGCACCAGAACGATCTCCTCGCGGGAAGGTTGATAAACCTTATCCACCTTTGATCCCAGCGCTCGCTGTTCTATTTCTTTTTTAATTTGAGATAAAAAAGCACCGTCAAACGCCATAAAACCCCTCCGTCAGACTTTGTAACCGTCAGATCCAGCAAACCGGATCTCGTCCGCTCAACGCCATTTGCACCTGCAACCCGGCAAATCGGCTCTGTAAAAAGTTTTGCAGTCGCTCCATTACAATATTTTCTGTCCCAAAATGACCCGCACAAACGATCGTCAAGCCGTTTTCGTGCGCCAACAGCCACTCATGATGCTTTACTTCTCCGGTAACAAAGGCGTCCGCACCGGATTTGATCGCATCCGCAACAAACGCTCCTCCTGCACCGCTGCAAAGCGCAACATGACGCACCGCACGGTCTCCTTTGCAATATTCCACCGTCGGTCGTTTCAGCCTTTGCTTGACAGAAACTGCAAACGCCTGCGGATCGCACTTCGGCACTGTACCGATCACCGTTTCCGTATTCCCGCCGTGCTGTGTCATCGCACGGACGTTTTCCAGGCCGAGTGCATCGGCTAACGCTGCATTGACTCCCCAAAGCGGGGCCATATCCAAATTTGTGTGCGCACAAATCGCCGCAATCCCGTGTTGGGCCAATTGATATGCTACGCTTTCCACCGGTAGATCGCGAATTGGGTGGAATATGACCGGATGGTGGCTGACAATTAACTGCGCGTTTGATTTTACCGCTTCTTTAATGACCTCCAAAGTGATATCAAGCGCCAACACAACGCGGGAAACCTGTTGCCCGGCGCTGCCCACCAGCAACCCGGCGTTATCAAACTCCAGCGCAGACGCAAACGGTGCAATTTCATCAATCGCCCGGTAGATTTCTCCGACTGTTACCATTTACCGCACACTCCTGTTCCGTGCTGTGATAAAACTTATTTTTTTGCAGCATATCATCCATTTGCCGCAGCAGCTGTGCAATGCAATCGGCTTTTTCCTTTTCTCCGCGAATCAGACATCCCTTTTTCATGTTGCTCAAATGCCGCTGCTGCTGCTCCACATACGCAATCGCTTCGGGAGAATCCTTCGGTTGAAGACGACCCGTGTAGCAAAACAAAGGCGATGGTTCAAGCTTTTGACCGGTATACTGCACCTGCATCACTGTATAGATATGGCCGCTGTCCCGAATCGCGCATTCCTTCAAAATCGCAAAACCGCTGCTGCACAAATACTGCCGCAAAACCTCCGCCGCGGTCATCGGCTGCAGGATCAGGCGCTTTTGCTTATCGCGAACCCAGGGGGCCTGTTCAAGAATCGACACGATCAATTCTCCGCCCATTCCGGCGATGGCGATATCGTCCGCTTCGTCCGGATGAACCGACGCAAGCCCATCGCACTGCCGCAGAATCAGCCTGTTCTGCACACGGTACCGAAACGCATTATGAGTCGCCTGAAGAATCGGCCCTTCTCTAAGATCGGTCGCAATTGCCTGCGGGCATTTTCCTGACTTTAACAGCCAAATTGGCAAATATGCGTGATCCGTTCCGACATCGACAAATTTTTTCCCGTTACGCACAAAATCCGCCGCCGCCTTCAGTCTGGGATTTAACTGAAAAAGCAAAGCCTCCGTCATTCTGTTTTACTCCTTAAAAAATCCGCCCGAGCAAACTGTCCGGGCGGATGCACAGATTTTTGATTTATTTTCCTGCCATATGCTCGTTAATTTTCTGAACCAGCTGATCGGCGTCCACACCGTGAACCATGCAGGCCTGCTCCAACGTTTCGCCTCTGGCAGAAGGGCACCCAAGGCAATGCATTCCCATCTCAAAGAAAAAAGGAGCGGTGGTGCTGTCCAAATCAAGAATATCTCCAATAATCGTATCTTTTGTAATCGCAGCCATGTTTTTGAACCTCCTTATATTTTCTGCCTTTATTATATCACCTATTGCAGCGGGAATGCAAGAGCAGAACTTAAAATTCATCCTATATTGCCGCACAAAGAACCTGTAGATAAAAACGCGCTTTTCCGCCGCATAAGTCGGCTTACTTCTCCTGCAGGCCGGGGATGGACCCAACGCCTTCCAACACATATTTAGGGCGATACGGATACTGCTCCAGATCGGAGACCGAGGTGCACCCTGTTAAAACCAGTACCGTATCAAGTCCGGTTTCAATCCCCGCGATAATATCCGTATCCATCCGGTCACCGATCATTACCGCTTCCGCCGAATGGACGCCCAGCATTTTCAATCCTGTCCGCATCATCAACGGATTAGGCTTTCCAATAAAATACGCCGATTTTCCGGTTGCCAACTCGATCGGCGCAACCAATGCTCTTGTGGCCGGAACGATCCCCTGCTCTGAAGGGCCCGTCATGTCGCTGTTGGTTCCGATCAACTTCGCCCCCTTACGCACCAGCTGCACTGCATGAACAATGCTTTCGTAATTGTAATTTGCCGTCTCTCCTACGACCACATAATCCGGATTGACATCATTCATTGTAATACCGACCTCATATAAGGCATTCATCAGTCCCGGTGCGCCAATGACAAAGGCGCTGCAGCCGGGGGCCTGATTGCTCAGAAACCGGGCTGTTGCAAGTGCGCTGGTATAAAAATGACTCTCATCGACATCCAATCCCATGCGCGCCAGCTTTTGCTGCAGTTCCTTGGGCGAACGTTCGCTGGAATTGGTCAAAAATAAAAAACGCTTGTCCTGTTCATACAACCACCGGACGAACTCTTTCACTCCGGGCAGCAGCCGGTTGCCATGGTAAATGACACCGTCCATATCGCAAATGAATCCTTTTTTCTCCCTCAAATGCTCCATAATAAGCTCCCTGCTTTCTGTCAGCGCAAATCTGTACCTTCACAGCCTTTAGAGTATCATATTTTCAAAAAATGTGCAAGGGTCAAACCTTTGAACCGCACAGAAACCTTGCAGCCTTTTTATGCAATCCGCTTCAGCAAGCTGCGTTTTCAGGATTGCCAACCGATATTTCCTTTGCTATAATAATCAGGCACCCTGCAATTTGCGGCGAAAGGCACGGGAAGATATGAGAACTGTAATAATTTCTGAAAATGACGCCGGACAGCGTCTGGATAAATTTTTGACAAAGGCGTTTCCGAATATGCCAAAGTCACTGATGTACAAGGCGATCCGCACCAAAAATATTAAACTGAACCGAAAGCGGTGCGAAATATCTACCCGCGTGTGCACAGGAGACCAGCTTGATATTTATCTGTCGGACGACGTCTTTGCTCCACCTGCTCCCGGAACACGCCTTCCTTTCTTAAAAGCGTCCCGTTCTCTGGATGTTGTATATGAAGACAGCCAGATTTTGATTGCAAACAAAAAACCCGGTTTGATCGTTCACTCTGACGACAGAAATTTTGGAGATACTCTGATCGACCGCATTCAACGCCATCTCTACGAGGCCGGAGAGTATGATCCCGCAGCGGAGCAATCCTTTGCCCCTGCGCTTGTCAATCGAATTGACCGCAATACCGGCGGTCTGGTTCTCGCCGCTAAAACTGCCGATGCGCTCCGCCTGCTTAACGAAAAGATGAAAAACCGTGAAATCGAAAAGTATTATCTTTGCCTGATTCATGGGACGCTGGCAAAAAAAGACGGTATTCTGGAAGGCTTTTTGGAAAAGGATGAGAACCAAAACAAGGTGTTTGTTCACTCTTCCCCGGTTCCCTCCGGACGGACAATTCGCACAAAATACCGCGTTCTGCAAGAAAAAAACGGATTTTCGCTGGTCGAAGTAGAGCTGTTGACCGGGCGGACGCACCAGATTCGCGCCCACTTTGCTTCCATCGGTCATCCGTTGGTTGGCGATGGCAAATACGGCACGAATACGCTTAACAAGCAAACCGGTTATAAATTTCAGGCTTTGTATTCCTACAAGGTCGTATTTCACTTTTCGTCGGAGGAAAGCTTGTCTTATCTGGATCACAGAAGCTTTTCCGTCGACAACATCTGGTTTTTGCAGGATTTTTATGAAGGAAAACTGGGCCGCAGCCCACTTGCCGATAAACTAGGAGGATAGATACCATGAACAAATTTATTCCAAGAGAGAAGCTTTCGAAAAAGGCAAAGCAGAAATTAAACGCATTGCAGCGCAAAGGCTGGAACGGGATAAACCCCGTAACCAGAAGGACCGAAAACCCCAAAGCATATAACCGAAAAAAACTTCGCCGGAACGATTGGGATTCCGGCGAAGTTTTTGTTTTCACAAAGGATATCGGAATTATCTTTCTGACAGATGCTGCTCTTCCTGAGCCAAACGCGCAAAGGTCTTCGTCAGCATCATCAGGCCACGCGGCAGATGGAACGGGTCTTTGACCGGAAGCGCCGCGCTGGTACCCACCTTCCCGTTCTCATCCAGCCAGTTGATCCAATCGCCATAGCCGTTGGGATAATGTGAAAACGCAAAGGCGCGCACCTTTTCATGCAGTGCAAGAAACTCCTCATCATGCGTGTGCCGGTAGGCTTCTGCCGTTGCAACCAGTGTTTCCACCTGAACCCACCACGGCTGGTAGGTCGGCTTTCCCCAAAAGCACGGTTCCTTTCCATCAATATCAAGAGCTAACCGCATTCCGCCGGACGGGTTCATTCCCAATGCAATGTGTCGGCGAATAATCCGGCAGCATTTTGAGATTTTTTCCGTTTCTCCGCGGTCTTCAAAAATCGAAATCAAAAACCACATGCACTCAATGGCATGACCCGGGACACAGGCTCTGCCCTCCGGAGAATCAACAAAGCCTCCTTCTGCACGGACGAACTCGAGAATCGCGTCTTTTTCCGGAATATAAAATTTGTCGAGCACCTCGTTGGCCAGCGCAGCGCCTTCCTCACAAATATCCGGGCGCCGCAGCGCTTTGCCAAGCTCATAGTAAAAATAAGCAAAAATCATATTGACGCCATGTGTTTTCATGCCGTTCGGAATCACGTACGGCGCTACCCGGTAGCTGCCCAGATGATTCAAACGCCAACGTGTATTTTCATAGGTCTCCAGCGCAATCCGTTTTGCTTCTTCGTTGCCGGTTGCGTTATAGTATTCCGTCATTCCTGCAAGTACAAAGCCATCCACGTAAATACTGGTATCTGTCTCTTTTACATTTCCGTCCTCATCGAGCAAATACATCCATTTGCCAGACGCATCGCGTCCGTGCTGCAAAAGATAGCGGAACAGCCCATCCGCCGTGCGTAAATACTCTGTCCGCGGCTCAATACGGTTGTAAAGAGCCGAAAATGTCCAAAGCGCCCTCCCCTGCGACCATATGTAACGGTCTTTACAGAGAACCGTCCCATCTTCCTTCATGCAGTTGTTGATCGCTCCGGATGGATCCACTCCGTGCGAAAGCCAGAACGGAGCTACTTCATCTGTCAACACACGACGATACATTGCTGACATTTGGCTGAAGTCCATATTCAAAACCGCCTTTCCCCCATAAATTTGTTTGTTTTATCATACCTCATTTTTTGCCGTAATGCAACAATTCCGATCGCAAAAAAACCGGGACATTCAACATGCCCCGGTTTTCATCAACTTTCTTTTTCTGCTTTCCGAACCGTATCCTTTTCCGTAATATCCAATTTTCCGTCCTGCATCTGTACCACCAGTGTTGTACCCGGCTGCAGATCTTCTGCAATAATTTTACGGGCAATCAGCGTTTCCACTTTTTGCTGCAGGAACCGACGCAGCGGCCGTGCGCCATAAACCGGATCGTAGCCTTCGTTTACCACATAGTCCTTGGCTTCCGGAGTCAGCTTAATAGAAAGCTGCTGCTCTTTCAGGCGTTTCTGCAGATCTTCGACCATAAGATCAACGATTGCCGAAATCTCTGTTTTACCCAGCGGCTTGTAGAACACAATTTCATCCAGCCGGTTCAAAAATTCCGGCCGGAACTGGCGCTTGAGCAAAGCGCTGACCTGATCTCTCGCTTCCTGTGTAATAACTCCGTCTGAAGAGATTCCATCCAGAATATAATCCGAACCAAGGTTTGAGGTCAAAATGATGATCGTGTTTTTAAAATCGACCTTGCGTCCCTGTGAATCGGTCAACTGCCCGTCATCCAATACCTGCAGCAGTACATTGAATACATCCGGGTGTGCTTTTTCCACCTCATCGAACAGTACGACCGAATACGGCTTTCTGCGGACCGCTTCCGTCAGCTGGCCGCCCTCGTCATAACCGACGTATCCGGGAGGTGCTCCGATAAGCCGC
>JAHZES010000050.1:8021-11458 GCA_019421725.1 Clostridiales bacterium
ATCGTCAAACAATGCCTCGGCAAGGGCTTTAGCAAGCTCCGTTTTTCCCACGCCGGTAGGACCGAGGAAAAGGAATGAACCAATCGGACGATTCGGATCCTGAATCCCCGCACGGGAACGCAGAATTGCTTCCGAAACACGTTCCACGGCCTCATCCTGACCGATCACTCTTCGATGAAGAATGTCCTCCAGGTGCAGCAATTTTTCACGTTCGCCTTCCATCAGCTTTGAAACAGGAATTCCTGTCCAACGGGCGACAATCCTTGCGATTTCCTCCTCGGTGACCTTATCGCGCAGCAGGCTTTCCCCCTGCTCTGCCTTCGCCGCAATTGCCTCTTCCTCCTGCAATTCTTTCTGCAGCGCAGGCAAACGACCGTATTTGAGCTCTGCCGCCTTATTGAGATCGTAGCTGTGTTCCGCTTTTTCAATCTCGGCGCTTACCTGTTCAATTTCGGCACGTAATCCCTGCACCTTTTGAATCGCTTTTTTCTCGTTATCCCATTTTGCCTTCATTGCACCAAAGTGTTCGCGCATTTCGGCGAGTTCCTTTTGAATTTCCTTCAAATGCTCCTGCGAAAGCGCATCCTTTTCCTTTTTCAGCGCAGCTTCTTCAATTTCATGCTGCATAATTTTACGGGAGAGATCGTCCATTTCCGACGGCATGGAATCGATCTCCGTACGGATCATCGCACAAGCCTCATCCACAAGGTCAATTGCCTTGTCCGGCAGAAAGCGGTCCGTAATGTAGCGGTTGGACAACACAGCAGCTGCAATCAACGCCTGATCCTGAATTTTGACACCGTGGAACACTTCATAGCGTTCTTTTAGTCCACGCAGAATGGAAATCGTGTCTTCAACGGACGGCTCATTCACCAAAACCGGCTGGAAACGGCGTTCCAGTGCGGCGTCCTTTTCAATATACTGGCGATACTCATCAAGCGTAGTTGCACCGATGCAGTGCAATTCACCCCGGGCCAGCATTGGTTTCAGAATGTTGCCTGCATCCATCGCGCCGTCCGTTTTACCGGCCCCGACAATGGTATGCAGCTCATCGATAAACAGAATGATTCTGCCCTCGCTCTTTTTGACTTCGGCAAGAACAGCCTTCAAACGTTCCTCAAACTCTCCGCGGAACTTTGCACCTGCAATCAGCGCTCCCATATCCAGCGAAAAAATTCTGCGGTCCTTCAGGCTTGTCGGTACGTCTCCCCGCACAATCCTCAACGCAAGGCCCTCTGCGATCGCCGTTTTTCCGACGCCAGGCTCACCGATCAAGACCGGATTATTTTTGGTTTTTCGCGAAAGAATCCGGATAACATTTCGAATTTCACTGTCTCGCCCGATGACCGGATCCAGCTTGTGGTTTTTTGCAAGTTCCACCAGATCCTGCGCATATTTTGCCAGTGCATCATAGGTATCTTCCGGCGAATCACTTGTTACCCTTGTATTTCCCCGCACGGACTGCAGCACTGCCAGAAATTTGTTCTTTTCAATTCCAAACTGTGCAAAGATCCGTTTAGCGGCATCATCCGGATTTTCCAACAAAGAAAGAAAAACATGTTCCACCGAAACATAGTCATCTTTCATTTTTTCTGCCATCTGTTCCGCGTATACCAAGGCGGAATCGACTGTAGCGGAAACATAGACCTTTCCGCTCTCCCGTCCGGAACCGGTAACACGAGGCAGTTTTTCGACCTCTGCCATTGCCGCCGTTTCCACCGCTTCCGAATCAAGCTCCATTTTCTTCAGCAGCTGTGCAATTAATCCGTTTTCCTGCCGAATCAGGGCAACGATCAGATGCGACTCTTCAATTTGCATATTCTGGTACTCGATTGCCAGGTTTTGCGCTTCCTGAATTGCTTCCAACGATTTCTGAGTAAATTTCTGTGCATTCATATTACTTACCTCCCATTCACGGGTTACCGACTTAGAATTTTATATAATAAACTGCACATTTTGAAGTGCAGTGCGATATGCATCCTCTGTCTCACGCAATGCGTGCGGAGAACCCAACGCCGAAAAATAAGTTTTCAGCACGTAATCAAAGGACCGAATGTATTCGGCAATCGCCTGGCCGAACTCTTCGCAGCCGAATTTAGCTCCAAGCGGCAGAAACCGGCGGCGATAGCGCCCGTCGCTGACATCGCACGATATTTTGCCCGACGGAAAATGTTTTCCCAAATACGCCTGCTCCAGCTTGATCCAAACCGAAAAAAACGATGCCAACGCCTCCAGCAGCGCCTGATTTTGTGAACGAAAGCTCACCCGCAATTCTCCGCCTATGGAATCGGAATCACGATACAGCTCCACCGCGTAGCGGATCCGCGGATTATATTTATAGCTCAGTGTACTATGAACAGACAGCACCGATTCCGAAGGAGTCATCTGCAAGCGAAGCCCGCTGGGCTGCATCCATTTTTCTACCGCGTCAAAAACCGAACGGTTTCGCTTCTCCGGCGTCATACAGGAAAGTGCTTCCGCAAGCAGTTGATTGATCAACGCCGAACGGCTGAGATTTCTTTGATATGCAAGCCTGTCTGCCGCCGAGATCACTTCGTCGTCCAATACAAGGCTATATACACTCTTGCTCAACGCTTCCAACCTCCTTTTGTGTTATTATTGTAACTCTATTTATATAACTTGTCAAGCGTATTATATAATATTAATTGCAAATTATTTGTTAACAGAAGTAAATTCTGTTTGAAAGATTTGCTCTTCGCGCAAAGGCCGTTTGCAAAACCACCCGCTAATTTTGGGGATTTTAAAAAGTACTGCCACGCAAAACATTTTCCCTTGCGTTTCTATTTTTCTTTCCTTTTGCATAAGAATGAATAACCTGAGACAACCGGAGGGGCATAGATGTGAAGAGTATCGTGGAAGAACGCGCCGTCGAGCTTGCGGAATATATGATTGGAAGCGGCGCAACGGTTCGCAAAGCGGCAAAAAAATTTGGGATTAGTAAATCCACCGTACATAAGGATGTTTCGGAACGATTGAAATACATTGATCCGCAGCTGTATAAGCAGGTAAAAAACGTACTTGATATCAACAAAGCACAACGTCATATCCGCGGCGGACTTGCTACCCGCAAAAAATATCAGGAAGCGCACGAAGCTGCCGAGCTCGCTAAAAAAGTGTCGGCTGATTTTTCTTAACTGCTCTAAAAAGCCCTATTCCAAATATCGGAATAGGGCTTCAGCTTGTTGAAAAGGTCTGATATACAAAAGCCCGGCATATGCCGGGCTTTTTCGACTGATGTAAGAAGCACTTGGAATAAGCCTCCTTACGTTTTTTCTACATGCGATTTAGGTTCGAATCGTTATTTTGCCGAATTCTAAAGAGAGCAGACGCAGCAGTACAGGCTGCTGTAACTAAACAGCAAAGCAGCCCTGACAGAAAGACAGCAAAATTCTTTACACCCATACGCCTATTGAATG
>JAHZES010000051.1:0-10376 GCA_019421725.1 Clostridiales bacterium
AAACATTTGCTTACTTTGCGCAGCAGAATGTTGCCATCAAGGTGATTTCGGGTGATAGCCCGGTCACTGCGTCGCAGGCGGCTTTGGAAGCGGGAATTCCGGACGCAGAGAAGTATGTCGATGCCTCCCAACTCAACACACCAGAAAAGCTTCGGGAGGGCGTGGAGCAGTACACGGTTTTTGGCCGTGTTACGCCGGAGCAGAAAAGAAAGCTGGTGTATGCACTGAAGGCGGCAGGCAAAACGGTGGCCATGACAGGGGATGGAGTCAATGACGTTTTGGCATTGAAGGCCGCAGATTGCAGTGTTGCGATGGCTTCGGGAAGCGAAGTGGCGTGCCAGGTGTCCCAAATCGTCCTGTTGGACTCTGATTTTTCCGCAATGCCGTCGGTAGTAGCAGAAGGCCGCAGGGTCATTAATAATATTGAGCGAAGCGCATCGCTTTTTCTTGTGAAAAACATTTTCTCCTTTTTGCTTGCGCTGGTTTCCGTTTTTGTTGCATTCCGTTATCCCATTCAACCGGTGCAGATGTCCCTTATCAGTGCGCTTACCATTGGAGTGCCGTCGTTTTTTCTTGCGTTGGAGCCGAACAGAAGTCTGGTGCGCGGCAAGTTCCTGCGCAATGTGCTTTACCGTGCGGTACCGGCAGGGCTGACCGATGTTTTTGTTGTATTGGGGTTAGAGGCGTTTGCGTTTGCCTTTTCGATCCCAATGGCAGAAATTTCGACTATTTGTCTGTATCTGATGGCTATGGTGGGATTTTTGATGCTGTTTCGGGTTTGTCGTCCGTTTAATTTGCTTCGAGGGCTGCTGTACGGCGGACTGATTGTCGTTTTTTTGCTTTCTGTTGTTTTGATTGGAGATTTTTTGCAGCTTGCAGCGCTTTCATTGGGCGATTGGTTGATTTTTATTGTCTTTGCGTTGCTGGCGATTCCTTTTATCGGGTATTTCACCAGGGCATTGGATTGGCTGGCAGAGCGGTATCGGCGTGTGCAGGCCCATTGGAAGGAAAGAACAAAGAAAAGGCGATAAAAAAGACCATGGTGGGGATTTGATCCTTCAATGATAATACGGACGCAAAATTGAGCATTTGGCGAAAGAAATCGCAAAACAGCGGAATTCTGCAGGTTTGTCAAACAAATTGGACAGAGAACTCAACTGGGGAAAGCCAGGATAGAGGTCTCATGGGAAAGTTATTAGAGCGGCGGTTAAGGAGAGCAAGCTGCTTTGCAAAGTCATCCAGAGAGTGGAAAGTATGGCAGGAATAAGAGCGCTTCCGGTCTTCGCGATGGCTGCGCACGACCTTGCCGTTATGCCGCGGGGTGTAGGGATGGATCATCTTGTACCGGATGCCTAACTTGGCGGCGGTCTTTTCAAACAGCGTCTGCAAATCACGGTTGCTGTTGGAAAACCGATTGGTGAACTTGGAGCCGTTGTCTGTCTGGACAACGCTACCTTAACACAGGTTCGCTCTATTCGCTACTTTTATTTTCTCTTTTTTGTCACACATCATTGTATCACATACATTCGAGAATACGGAATTTTGCCCGAAAACTTGTCTTTTCGCCTGATTTCTGTTATAATTTATTCATTTGATTCGCATTTTTTGCTGCCTGGCGGAAAGGAAGAAACGGCATGAAACGATCGTCGCTTTGTCGGTTTATAGGTGTATTTTTGTGCTGTGCCATTATTTTTACAGTGATCCCGGCTGCACACGCTTCTTCTGCAGCAACGGCAGTAGCTTCGGAAGGCGGATTCGCTTCTGTGTCAATAAAGCCGGGAAAAGTTTGCCAGCTTGTTTTGTCGCAATCTGACAGCAAGGCGCAGTGGGTGTCCAGTGCACCATTGATTGCATCGGTAGATTCCACCGGCAAGGTTACAGCAAAAGCGGTTGGTTCAGCCGTTGTTTATGCGGTTTCCAGCAAGGATGCGGGGCTGTTTGAAAGCTGGATTATTACGGTTGAGGAAACTGCGCCGATTTCTTCTTTGCAGATAAACCTTCGCGCGGCGGGAATGAAGGTAGGGCAGACCGTGCAGCTTTCGGTATCCGGTGCCGAAAAAGTTATCTGGAGCAGCAGTGACGCTACGGTTGCTTCGGTTAACGGCAGCGGCGCCGTTTCGGCAAAGGCGAAGGGCAGCGCGGTGATTTATGCAAAAACAGAGGATGGACGTTATGCGGCGTCCTGCGCAGTGATGGTGATTGATCCCACACTGAAAATGAAAGTTGCGTCAAAAACCTTACCAAAGGGGATGACACTTTATAATTCGGCGGGAACATCTTCTGTCATTTGGACAACCAGCAATCCTAATGTTGCGACGGTCAAACGTGGATTTATTGAAGCAGTCGGTACAGGCACAGCGATCATTACTGCTTACAGGCTCGACGGAACCGGAACGCAGTGTACGGTAACAGTAACAAATGAAACCGCGGTAAAATCCGCTTATCTTGATCCTTTCAATGTAACGGTTGGAGATCAGACAAATACAGTGGTCATTACGTCGCCTGCGTGTACATCCGTTAACGTCAGTGTTTTGAATTCGGCCGGGGAATCGGTGGCATCGTTCGCGGCCTCGAGCGGTTATGCAGACAAAACATCCGGGGGACGGAAGGTAAGAATCTGGAAGGTACCGGTGGTGTTTGCTGCTTCGGGAACCATTGCATTGCAGGCATCTGCTTCGGCAGAAGGCTGTGCCGCAAACAGTTATACATTTTATGGCTCGGTCTCACCCGCTGAAGGGACAGACGGCATACAGCCGCGCGGAGAGGCGAGTGATAAGCTGCTTCGGTTTATGGCGACTTATGAGGGACTGTGCTCTACGGTTCAGTATGATGTCGTCAACTATCCAACAATTGGAAACGGAATTGTTTTGAATACCGGCGACATCTTTTATAACAATCAAACTGCAGAGGAAGCATACGGCTATATGAGCGCCTATGTTCACCGTCTTTTCAGCGTACAGCTGAATGCGTTCGTTAAAAAGAACAGTTTGATTCTTACACAGAACCAGTACGACGCAATGATTAGCTTTGCATACAATATGGGAGCCTATTGCTGGTCGGCGGTTCACTTCACGCTTAGAGAATTGTTAGAGAAAACTCCCGATGCGTCAGCGATTGATGCTATGCAGTTGAAGTACGCTTTTGGGCAATTGAGTACAACCGGAGGCTACTTTTATACCGGCCTTTGGCGCCGCAGAATTGATGAATGGGAAATGTTCACTAAGGGAGACTATGATGTACATCCGGTTGTTACCAACGCTACTACGGATGATTTTGCGCTTCCGACGGCAGAGGAACGCGCGGATCCGGAGAAATATAAACCGTATTGGCAGTATTAGTTTTTAACCGGTAGACCTTCGGAAAATCGCAGGGAGTTGTCCCTGCGATTTTTTTGCTGTTTTCAAACGGATATCTTGACATTTTGAGAATAAACAGTATAATTAAGATTATAAATCATACTATTCATACTTTTCAAACTAATTTCAAAAAATCGAATTAAACAGAAAAGCTTTTTCATAAATGTAAGCATGTAATTTTATAAAGGGAGAGAATGATTGATATGAAAGGTCCGGAAGGAAAATGTGCATGGACAGTAAAAATCGGAGAAAAAGGGCAGTTTGTTATTCCGAAAGAAGCAAGAGAGATGTTTGACCTGAAGCCGGGAGACTCTATTATTGTGCTTGCGGACCCCAAACGTGGTATTGCGATTCCTCCAAAATCACATTTTGTCAGGTTGATGGAATCGATTTTTGAGGCCGGAAAGCCGTCAGAAAACGATGAAGGATAAATGCAGGCAGTTTGCGACAGGAGATGCGTGTTGATGAATGTATTGACAGTAGAAAATCTTTGCAAGAGTTATCCTGCCTTTGAATTGAAACACATTTCATTTCAGCTTAGACGGGGAAAAATCACCGGTTTTATTGGAAGAAACGGGGCGGGAAAAACCACGACGTTGAAATCTTTATTTGATTTTGTACATCCGGATAGTGGTCTGATTCGCTTTTTTGACATGGAATTTGCGGAGCATCAATTAGAAATCAAGCAGCGTGTAGGTTTTGTTTCCGGCGGAATCGATTTTTACCCGAACAAACGGCTTCGAGCAATTACCGCGGCAACACGTGCGTTTTATTCGCGGTGGGACAATGCGAAATATCGGGAATACCTCGAACTTTTTCAACTGGAGGAATCGAAAACACCGTCTCAGCTTTCTGCGGGAATGAAAGTGAAATATTCTTTGGCTCTGGCACTTTCCCATCATGCAGAGCTGCTTGTTCTGGACGAACCGACCAGCGGGCTGGATCCGGTTTCCCGCGATGAACTGCTTGAGATTTTTATGAATCTTGCTGAAGAGGGGGTAACCGTTCTTTTTTCAACGCATATTACATCCGACCTTGAGAGGTGTGCGGACGATCTTATTTATATTAAAAACGGGTCGATTCTTGCGCAGGACGAGCTGCGGCAGTTCGTTTCCGGTTACCGAATCTATACCTTGCAAAAAGAACAGCTTACGCCGGAGCTGCAGACCAGATCGTTAGGTACGGCCCGCGGTAAATACGGTTATTCTGTTTTGTTGAAAGTCGGCGAACCGTTAGGGTTCGCCGCACCGGAGCAGGAGGTTACGCTGGAGGCAATTATGGTGCATTTGGAAAAATAAGCGTCGGCTTAGAATAGGCCGCTTCAATTTTTCGTACACATTTGAAAGGATGAAATCGTTTATGAAAAATCTTCTGAAAAAGGAATTTGCTCTGGCGATGCACCCCACAGCACCGATTTTTCTGATGCTTTCGGCAATGCTTCTGATTCCGAATTATCCCTATTACGTTGTCTTTTTCTATACGGGGTTGGCGGTATTTTTCACCTGCCTGACCGGACGTGAAAATCATGATATTGATTATACAGTTCAACTGCCTGTGGCAAAGAGGGACGTTGTACGGGCCCGATTTGCCTTTGTGCTGATTCTGGAAGGTGTGCAGATGGTCGTTGCGGTCCCGTTTGCAATGCTGAGACAAAGCCTTCCGGTTTCCGGAAATGAGGTTGGAATGGATGCAAATCTCTCTCTGTTTGCATTTTCGCTTGTTTTGCTCGGTCTGTTCAATCTGATCTTTTTTTCGATTTATTACAAGAATGTCCGTCAGGTTGGAAAGGCATTTGTGGTCTCCAGTTGCGTAGTTTTTCTCTACATAATTGTTTAGGAGACTCTTACACATATGGTTCCGTTTTTGCGTGACCAAATGGATACGCCGGATCCGAAATATCTGCCGCAGAAGCTGTTGGTTTTTGCCGCAGGACTCCTGCTTTTTTCACTGCTGACATTGACGTCCTATCGACGCGCCGTCAAATGTTTTGAAGCGCAGGATCTGTGATCTGTTTCCGATCATACAAAATAACAAAAGGACGGAGAAGCTGTAACCATGCAGCTTCTCCGTCCTTTTACATTGAAACGGTCAGATAACACCTTCCGAAAGCATTGCGTCGGCCACTTTGCTGAAACCGGCGATATTGGCGCCGATGACAAAATTATTGCGAAAACCGTACTGCTCGCAGGCATCGGAAATTTGCTCGCAGATATTGATCATAATCTGCTTCAGCCGGGTATCCACTTCTTCAAAGCTCCAGGAAAGGCGCATGCTGCCCTGGCTCATTTCCAGAGCAGAAACCGCCACACCGCCGGCATTTGCCGCTTTGCCCGGTGCAAAAAGTACTCCATTGTCAAGGAAGAAATGAGTTGCTTCCAGCGTGGAAGGCATATTGGCACCCTCGGCAACGGCGATACACCCGTTTTGAATCAGAATTTTGGCATCTTCCGCGCCAAGCTCGTTCTGAGTGGCGCACGGCAACGCAACATCCACGGGGACGTTCCATACGCCCTTGCCCGCGTGATATTCGCTGTGTGGGCGGTATTTTTTATATTCTGTCAGACGCTGACGTTTTACTTCTTTGATCTGTTTAATAGCCTCAATATCGATTCCGTCCTTGTCGTAAATCCAGCCGTTCGAATCGCTCATTGTCAAAACCTTGGCGCCCAATGCTTCGGCCTTTTCCGCTGCATAAATAGCGACATTGCCTGACCCGGAAATAGCGCATTTCAATCCGCGGATATCACGGCCATTGCGGCGCAGCATTTCCTGTGTCAGGTAAAGAAGACCGTAACCGGTAGCCTCCGTGCGGGCAAGCGATCCGCCAAAGGTGATGCCCTTGCCGGTCAGTACGCCTTCAAACCGGTTGGTAATGCGTTTATATTGGCCGAACATATAACCGATTTCGCGGCCGCCAACGCCGATATCTCCGGCGGGAACATCAGTGGAAGCGCCAATGTGGCGGTAAAGCTCCGTCATAAAGCTCTGACAAAATGCCATAATTTCCCGATCTGACTTTCCCTTCGGGTCGAAATCGGAGCCGCCTTTTCCGCCGCCGATCGGAAGACCGGTCAGCGAGTTTTTAAAAATCTGCTCAAATCCGAGAAATTTGATGATGCCGAGGTTAACGGAAGGATGAAGCCGCAGGCCGCCTTTGTAAGGGCCGATCGCACTGCTGAACTCCACTCGATATCCCCGGTTTACATGAACCTTGCCGTTGTCGTCCATCCACGGTACGCGAAACATCAGCTGCCGTTCCGGCTCCACAAGGCGCTCCAGAATTCCTGCTTCCTCATACCGGGGGTTAGCAGCAAACACGGGAGCAAGCGACTCCAGGACCTCGGTTGCCGCCTGAATAAACTCTGGTTCATGCGGATTTTTTTTCAATAACTCATCAAGTATTTGGCTGACATAGGGCATCTGCGTTGTTCCTCCTTGAATTTGCAGCGGAAGGTAATGCAAAATGCATTATACCCAAAATCAAGCTGCATATTTCAGTCTGACAGATTCACCATGAATGCGGCAAAACCAGAAACGGTCGCTTGTTTTGTGTTTCCCCAAACCCCAAAATCTGCGGCAAAAAGGCTTTTCCAGAATCAAAAAATGATCCGCTTCTGTAAAAAACAAAAGAGTTATCAGACATAAAGCCAAAAAAAGCCCGGAAAAGCCCTGAACGTATTTGTTTTGAAAGTACATCATGACGAAGAGATCAGCTGTTAGCATTGTAGCACCAATGGGGTAATGTTGCAAGAAAAAAATTATCAATTTTCAATAATCTTGCAAGTTTACAGATAAAAATTGCAAAAAGGCCTTGCTTTTTGGAGAATTGTTGATATAATAAAAGCGAAGAGAAACGAGATTGCGTGATGAAAAGCTTTCGTCGGTGTTTTTAAAATGAAAGCTGAGAACCCGTTCCCGTCAAAATGAATGCTTTAGAACGAAGATGTTCTCCAAGGGGGATGTCTTCGTTTTTTTCGCATAAAAAACAGGTTAAATTAAATTTTTGGAGGGAATCACTTATGAGCAAGTACACCAAGGAAGACATTATCCGGCTTGTCAGGGAGAATGACGTTAGCTTTATCCGTCTCCAGTTTACCGATATTCTCGGTACACTTAAGAATGTGGCAATTACCCCCAGCCAGTTGGAAAAAGCGCTGGACAATAAATGCATGTTTGATGGCTCTTCAATTGAAGGATTTGTCCGCATTGAGGAATCCGACATGTATCTCTATCCGGACTACGATTCGTTTGTAATCATTCCGTGGCGTCCGCAGCAGGACCGTGTTGCTCGCTTGATCTGCGATGTTTACAAGCCGGACGGGACCCCATTCGAAGGAGACCCGCGTTACGTTCTGAAAAAGACCATTCAACGAGCTGCCGACATGGGGCTTTCCTTCAACGTAGGGCCCGAGTGCGAGTTTTTCCTCTTCCATACGGACGATACCGGCCACGCTACGACGGAAACTTATGATGAAGCCGGATATTTTGATTTGGGCGGAACAGAAAACGGTGAAAATGCCCGCCGCGATATGGTTCTTGCTTTGGAGGAAATGGGATTTGAAATTGAGGCTTCCCATCACGAGGTCGCCGTTGCCCAGCATGAAATTGATTTTAAATACAGTGATGCGCTTGATGCCGCCGATCATATTATGACGTTTAAAATGGCGGTTAAGGCAATCGCGCGCCAGCACGGCATGTGCGCAACGTTCATGCCAAAACCTATTTTCGGCATCAACGGCTCGGGTATGCACACCAATATGTCCCTGTTTACGAAGGACGGCAAAAACGCTTTTTACGATCCGGATGACTCTATCGGCCTGAGCAAGATGGCATACAGCTTTATTGCCGGTATTATGAAGCATATGAGAAGTATGACTGCAATCACCAATCCGCTGGTCAATTCTTATAAGCGACTGGTTCCCGGTTACGAGGCGCCCTGCTACATTGCGTGGACAGCCAGCAACCGCAGCGCATTGATCCGTGTTCCGGCAAGCCGCGGTATGGGTACCCGCGTAGAGCTTCGCTGCCCGGATCCCGCCTGCAACCCCTATTTGGAACTTGCTGTTTTGCTTGCCGCCGGTCTCGACGGGATCGAGCAGGGAATGCAGCCCGTTGACGCTGTAAGTGAAAACATTTTTCATATGACTCTCGACGAGCGTGAGGCTCGCGGAATCGAAAGCCTGCCGGGCAATCTGCACGAAGCCATTCGTGAAATGAGAGATAGTCAGTTTGTAAAAGACGTTCTCGGCGATCATGTATTTACAAAATACCTGGAAGCAAAACGTGCCGAGTGGGATGCGTTCCGTACAGTTGTCACCCAATGGGAGCTGGATGAATATCTTGAAAAGTATTAATTAATTGCAGCCCGGCAATGTGGATTGTCGGGCTGTTTATTAAAATTGGAGCACCGAGTGGCTGAACCACACTGAAAGGGGAGGTCGGTAATGCAGAATGTTATTATCGCATATTCCAACCTGCAGGCTGCACAGAAGATCCGGGCAGTGCTGGCTGCAAACGACTTTACAGTTACCGGCGTCTGCAGTTCGGCTGCACAGGCGCTGGCGCGGGCAAGCGAGCGGGAGGAAGGCGGAGTTGTGGTCAGCGGATATCGCTTTCCGGATATGACGGCGATTACCATGGCCTCCATGCTGCCTGCCAGTTACGCAGTTTTGCTGCTTCTGACCCCTTCGCAGGCTGATGTCCGTGCTGTTACAGGGTTATCCTGCATTGATCTGCCGGTTAATAAGGAAGTGTTGGTGGAGCAGTTAAAACGGATGATGGATGCTCAACGGCGCAAAGCGGCAGAGCGCAGAAGCGGAAAAGAACGCAGGCCCGTAGAAAAGAGCGAAGAAGCACGCAGGATGATCGCTCAGGCCAAGGAATTGTTAATGCAGCGAGATCATCTTTCGGAAGCGCAGGCGCATCGTTATATCCAAAAAAAAAGTATGGATGCCGGAAAGCGGACGGAAGATACCGCAAAGGAAATTCTTGAGCATTTCAAAGGTGATTCGCTGCAAAATTAAAAAAATGTATTTTTTTTCATTTTGCTCTTTAAAAATCCGGAAAAGTGTATTATAATGTTTTTGAAAGACATAGGAATTGAGCGGCAGGCTTTTTCTGGTATGAAAAAGGCGGAGATGAAATTTTTGAAGGATGTTTTGCGGGTTTCATCTTAACTTCGTGTTGATTTTCCTCTGGCACGAGTAACAAAATATAATGGTGTTAGAGCATATCGTTTGCATTGCGCTCATATTGGAGAAGTTTTGTGAATAATAATTCATAGCAATTGTAGTAAAATTTAAACTTGGAAGGATGGAGTTCCGTGCAGTTTACAAAGATGCAAGCCGCAGGTAATGATTACATTTATCTTAATTGTTTTCAGCAATCGGTCGCTTCGCCGTCCGAGCTTTCCGTTCGACTGAGTAATCGGCATTTCGGCATTGGTTCTGATGGCGTCATTTTGATAGGCCCATCGGATCATGCCGATTTTTCTATGCGGATTTTTAACGCAGACGGCTCTCAGGCGCAAATGTGCGGCAACGGAATTCGCTGCGTCGGTAAATATGTTTACGAAAAGGGACTGACGCAAAAGCGGCAGATTACGGTGGATACGCTTGCCGGCATCAAAACGCTGACGCTTTCGGTCAATCGGGAAAACCGCGTCGAGCAGATTTCGGTCGCGATGGGTGCGCCGGAGTTCGGCGCGAAGAACGTTCCGTTCATTCCGGAACAGATCGCCGTGTTGGAGCGGACGTTGCGCGAAAACGGAATTGCTGAAAGCGTGTGTCCTGTTTCTATGGGAAACCCGCATTGCGTGCTGTTTGTTCCGGATGTGTCACACGCGCCGGTAGAAACGGTCGGTGCTATGGCGGAGCATCATCCCGCATTTCCTCAACGCGCCAATATTGAATTTGTTGAGGTCTTAGACGGCGGACACCTGAACGTTCGCGTATGGGAACGCGGTTCGGGAGAAACCTGTGCCTGCGGTACCGGCGCCTGTGCTTCGACAGTTGCCGCTGT
>JAHZES010000051.1:10386-11455 GCA_019421725.1 Clostridiales bacterium
AAAGGTCGCCCTACCGGGAGGAACGCTCGGTGTAACATACGATAAAGTCAGTCAACAGGTTTATTTGCAGGGAGGCGCCGAATTTGTATTTGACGGCACACTGCTTTAAATATTAAGAACATACAGGAGGAAAATTTATGTTTCGCATCAATGAAAACTTCGTTAAACTTCCGCCAAGCTATCTGTTTGTAGATATCAACCATCGGGTGCAGCGCTTTACAGAGCAAAATCCGGATAAACCGATTATCCGCCTCGGGATTGGCGATGTTACCCGTCCGCTGCCGCAATCCGTTGTTGCCGCAATGGTGCGTGCAACAGAAGAGATGGGGCAGAGCGATACATTCCGCGGGTACGGACCGGAGCAGGGCTACGCGTTCCTTCGGGAGAAGATTGCTGCGAATGATTATGCTTCCCGCGGTGTTTGCATTGAGCCGGATGAAATTTTTGTCAGCGACGGCTCAAAATGCGATTGCGGAAATATTGGCGATATTTTTGATCGTGACAACGTCGTTGCAGTTTGCGATCCGGTGTATCCCGTATATGTTGATACGAACGTGATGGCCGGCCGTGCAGGCGAATATGTGGAGGGCAGTGGCTGGAACAAAATCGTCTATATGTCCTGCCGCAAGGAGAACGGATTCCTTCCCGAACTTCCGAAAGAAAAGGTCGACTTGATTTATCTCTGTTTCCCCAATAATCCGATGGGCAACACGGCAACAAAAGAGCAGCTTGCCGTCTGGGTGGATTACGCCCGTAAAAACGGCTCGGTTATTTTGTTTGATGCCGCCTATGAGGCGTTTATTACCGAAGAGGACATTCCGCACTCCATTTATGAGATCGAAGGGGCTAAGGAATGTGCAATTGAATTCCGCAGCTTTTCCAAAACGGCAGGATTTACGGGAACCCGCTGCGCGTTTACCGTGGTGCCAAAGGCTCTGAAGAGCGGAGACGTTTCTCTGAATCAGCTTTGGAACCGCCGTCAGTCCACCATATTCAACGGAGTATCCTACCCGGTGCA
The DNA here is from genome assembly GCA_019421725.1 of Clostridiales bacterium. Classification (GTDB taxonomy): domain Bacteria; phylum Bacillota; class Clostridia; order Oscillospirales; family Acutalibacteraceae; genus CAKXIK01. The sequence goes on from JAHZES010000051.1 coordinate 11,405, forward strand.
GCGTGCCGCTGAAGCGGTTTATTCGCCGGATGGGCAGCGTGAAATTAAGGA
>JAHZES010000052.1:0-11185 GCA_019421725.1 Clostridiales bacterium
AGATTCCTGTTTGATAAAACCAAGCGTAATCCAATGATTTTGCCGGTTATTATGGAAGTCTGACCCGGCAGAATGCAAAGGTTTTCTGCAACATCTCGCAAAAGGATGTGAACCCGGCATGAAAAAAAGAATTTGGGTGAATTCTCCGATCACAATTTTGCTGCTGATTCTGGTGGCTTTTTCGGCAGCGCAGAATTATTATCTTGGCGGAATGAAAAATACAGCGGTTTTTGCAGTGCAGGTGGTATGCATTGCCGCCGCTGTGGCGGCGGTCGTAGCGAGCCGGGTAACCTTTCGCCGCTACATACGTCATTCTGTCGTTTCCGCCGGGAAATATCTGACCGGGGCGCAGAAAAATTCTGCCGAACAGTTTCCGCTGCCGTTGGCTATTGCCGGGGAGAAGGGAGATCTGATCTGGTGCAATCCCCGCTTTGAACAGCAGATTCTGCCGTCTGCCGATATCATCGGAACGGATTTATCAGAATGCTTAAACGATCATACCGTTTCGGAGATTCCGCCAGATGGGCTCGATGTGTCTTTCCGCGACCGAATGTACACGGTTTTTATGTATCGTGCGGCCAGCGAAAACCAGTATGTTTATTTGCTTTATTTCATTGACAATACTCATTATAAACAAATTGCACGCGACTTCGATCGGACGCGTCCCTCGGTCGCGATCGCATCGTTTGATAATATGGAAGAGTTATCGCAGACCGCAAAACCCGGCGAAATTGCACAGATCGCTGCGGAAGTGGAAATGAAGATCGAAAACTGGGTAGCGTTGGCCGGCGGGTTTGTTTGCCGTGTCAGCTCTGGAAAATATTTGATCGTGTGGGACCATCAGGCTTTGGACAAAGCCATGAGCCGCAAGTTTGATTTGTTGGACGAGGTTCGGGATATTCGTCTTTCCAATCGGGTCAATGCCACGCTTTCCGTCGGTGTCAGCATGGGAGGAAATTCTGTCCGCGATTGCTATGACACTGCCGGTCAGGCTCTTGATATGGCCTTGGGACGCGGCGGCGATCAGGCGGTCGTCCGTATCGGCAACGAATATAAGTTCTTTGGCGGCGTTTCAAAAGGGGTGGAAAAACGGAGCCGGGTTCGTTCCCGTGTAGTAGCCAATGCGCTTTCGGCACTAATGGAAAACTGCAGTCAGGTCTTTATTATGGGACATCGTAACTCCGATTTGGACTGTCTCGGTTCGGCAGTCGGCATTTGGAGTATTGCCGCTAAAAAATTTAACAAGCCGGCTCATATTGTGATTGACCGCGAAACAACACTCGCCAAGCCGTTGCTGGATGCATTTATCCACGATGGTCATGAGGATATCTTTTTGTCTCCGATGCAGGCCTTGTCGATGTATGACCAAGAGGCGCTGTTGGTTATTGTAGACACGCACTCCGGCGATTTTCTCGAAAGCCGGGAGGTTTATAATGCCAGCAAGCAGGTCGTTGTAATTGACCATCACCGCAAGATGGTAAACGATATTGATCATGCGGTTATTTTTTACCACGAACCGTACGCATCTTCTGCGGCGGAAATGGTGACGGAACCGGCAGAAAACAAGTTGAGCCAGACAGAAGCCGATGCGTTATTGTCCGGCATTATGTTGGATACCAAAAGCTTCGTGCTGAAAACAGGTGTTCGTACCTTTGAGGCTGCGGCTTTTCTTCGCCGCAAGGGTGCGGATACGGTAGAGGTAAAACGATTGTTTGCCAATTCGTTTGAAAGCTACCAGAGAAAATATCAATTGATTGCCGGTGCGCAGATTCATCATCACATGGCAATTGCTGTTTCGGAACAACCGGGTGATCTGAGAATTGAAGCGGCACAGGCTGCGGATGAACTGCTGAACGTCAGTGGCGTGGAGGCTTCTTTTGTGCTTTTTTCGTTTGAGGACAGTATTAATATTTCGGCCAGATCATTTGGGCGGATTAATGTACAGATCATCATGGAGAAAATCGGTGGCGGCGGACATCTGACAATGGCAGGCGCGCAGCTTTCTGGCGAAACTATGGAGCAGGCCCGCAGGAAGCTGCTCGACGCAATTGACGAATTCAGCCGCGAGCGCGGCGTTTTGACAGTCAGTAAGGCAGAGGACTCTGCCGGTTTGTAGTATACAATTTATTCAGAAGGGACGATTTATTGATGAAAGTTGTTTTATTGGCAGACGTAAAGGGGAGCGGAAAAAAAGGAGAGCTGGTCACTGTTTCCGACGGATATGCGCGCAATTTTTTGTTTCCGCGCAATCTTGCAAAAGAAGCTAATGCGCAGGCAATGAACGAATTGTGTAACCGCGAAGAGTCTATTCGTTTTAAAATAGAAACCGAAAAGAAGAATGCGCAGAAAACCGCGGATACGATCAACGGAAAGACCGTAAAGCTTACGGCAAAGGCCGGACAGGGCGGCCGGTTGTTCGGCGCAGCAACGGCAAAAGAAATTGCAGAGGAATTGAAGCGTTCTCTGGGTGTGGAAGTTGACAAACGCAAAATAGCTCTTGATAACGATATTAAAGCGTTTGGAACCTATGAATGTGAAGTAAAGCTTTACAACGGAATTACAGCTAAGATTTATGCAATGGTCAGCGAACAGCAGTAACTAAACGGGAGGCCGCAGAATGGATAATCAATTAAAAATTACCTCCGGTTATGACGGACTGAACCTGCCTTACAGTCCGGAGGCGGAACAATCCGTATTAGGCGCCATTCTGTTGGATTCCTCCTGTTTGGACCGCGTGATGGATATTTTGCCAACTCCGGACTATTTCCATCTTTCCAAGCACCAGACGATTTACGCCATTATGTTGGAAAAAATTACAAATGGCGAAAAAGTCGATTTTGTTACCGTTCTGGATCGTCTGAGAGTCGAAAAGGACTTTGACGAACTGAATGACAAAACCTATTTGCTGCAGTTGGCAAATTTAGTTCCCAGCATTGCAAATGTTGAAATTTATGCGGGGATAGTACGTGAAAAATATGAGATCCGCTCTCTGATCACTACTGCGCGCGACATTGTGGAGTCTGCTGCAGATGGTAACGGGGACCCTGCGGAGCTGCTGGATTCCGCTGAAGAAAAAATCATGGGGATCCGCAGTGAAAAACGCACCAGTGGACTGCAGCACATTCGCGATGTGTTAGTAAAGGCTTACGATACCATTGAACAGCTCAGCCAGCCGGGCGCCGAAAATCTTCGGGTACCTACCGGTATTTCAGAATTGGACGAGATGATCTCCGGCCTGAATAAAACCGACCTGATTCTTCTTGCGGCAAGACCGGGTATGGGCAAAACAAGCTTTGCACTGAATATTGTGCGGCATGCCGCGCTGAACGCCGGTAAAAAGGTTGCTTTCTTTTCGTTGGAAATGAGCCGGGAACAATTGGCGACCCGTCTGCTCTCCTCGGAGGCACTTGTGCCGAGCGAAAAGCTGCGCAGCGGAAAGCTGCAAGACAGCGATTGGCGTAAAATTGCGGCAGCAACCGATGTTCTGAGCAAAGCTGAAATGTACTTTGATGATGCGCCTAATATTACTGTTCCAGAAATGAAAGCACGTCTCCGCCGTCTGGGAGAAGTAGATTTGGTGGTAATCGATTATTTGCAGCTGATGTCTACCGGAAAAAGAACGGAGAACCGCGTTCAGGAAATTTCGGAAATTACCCGGAATCTGAAGATCCTCGCGAAAGAATTTAATGTGCCTGTGCTGACGCTTTCCCAGCTTTCCCGAAGCACTGAAAGCCGAACCTCGCACAAGCCAATGCTTTCCGATCTTCGTGATTCCGGTTCAATCGAACAGGATGCCGACATTGTTATGTTTCTTTATCGCGACGATTACTATAAAGACGATGGAAAAGATGCCGAAACAAAAGATAACAATCAAAGCGAATGCATTGTCGCAAAGAACCGCCATGGGCGTACCGATTCTGTAAAACTGCACTGGCAGGGTGAATTTACCCGATTTACCGGGCAGGAGGTCATCCACCGTGAAGGATAAAGTAACGGCGCTGATTGCGGAACAGAGAATGCTGTCTGCGGGGGATACCGTAATCGCAGCGGTTTCCGGAGGAGCAGATTCCATGTGCCTGCTTTCTCTTTTGTTCGAACTGCGGCAGGAATTGCAGATCGCCGTTATTGCAGCGCATATGAATCATCTGCTGCGCGGTGCGGAGGCGGACCGCGATGAAGCGTTTGTGGAAGATTGGTGCCGACAGCACGGTATTCCTCTGCAGGTTGAAAGAAAGAACGTTGCTGAGTTGGCACGCGCGCGCGGCATCGGTATAGAGGAATGCGGCAGGGAAGAACGATATGCTTTTTTTCAGCGTCTGTATGCACAGTTTACCTGTGCTAAAATCGCTACTGCGCATACTCTTTCCGATCAAGTGGAAACGGTTCTGCTGCATTTGACGAGAGGAACAGGAGGACGGGGGCTCTGCGGGATTCCACCGGTTCGGGGAAATATCATCCGCCCGCTTCTGAATTGCACGCGCACAGAAATTGAAGAATATTGCCGCAAAAATGCCATACCCTATGTGGTAGACACAACGAACGGGAGCTCGGACTATGCAAGAAACCGCATCCGTCTTCATGTAGTTCCCGAGCTGAAAAAAATCAATCCTGGCCTGGAGGAAGCCGTTCGCCGAATGACCGGGCAGATGGCAGAGCAGGAAGAATATCTGACTGCCCAGGCAGAAAAGCTGTTGCTGCAGGCAAGCGGCCACTATGGTTATTCTGTAAAAGATTTAACTTCCGAACCGACAGTGATTCGCTTGCGATGCTGCCGTATAGCCGCAGAAAGAACGGGAGTTTCAAATCTTGAGGAACGGCATCTGAAACAGATGGATCATCTTTTGTTTCATGGAGGCAGATGCTCTCTCCCGGGAAAAGTAACCGCGGAGGTGTTTCGCGGTGAACTCCGTTTTGTCCCCGCAACCGATTTCCCGCCAAACGCGTTTCGGGTCCGTGTTGCTCCACCGAACACGTACCAAATCGAGGAAAGAGAGTATTCCTTTGAGGTTCTTGATGCAAAATTATTTTTTGAAAACCGGAAAGTTTACAAAAAGTTAGTATCTAATGCCGTGAACTATGATACAATATCCGGCAGTATAGTATTACGCAGCCGGCTTCCCGGTGATACATTTTGCCCAATTGGCCGCGGATTGACAAAGACATTGAAAAAATTGTTCAATGAACAGGGGATTCCTCCGGAGCAGCGCGGAAAGCTTGCTGTTTTGGAGTCTGAAGGTACAATCCTTTGGGTGGAAGGATTTGGCGTGTCTGAACAGGCGAGAATTTTTCCGGATACCCGTAAAATATTGATCATTGTGGAGGAATCGGAATGAGCATGCATGATGACATCAAAGAAGTTTTGATCAATGAAGAACAGCTAAAAAGTAAAGTGGTCGAATTAGGCAGACAAATCAGCAAAGACTATGCAGGAAAAAATCTGCTGATGGTCAGCGTACTCAAAGGATCGGTTATTTTTATGTCCGATTTGATGCGCGCGATCGATATTCCTTGTCGAATCGATTTTATGTCGGTATCCAGCTACGGTTCCGGGACCAAAACCTCCGGGGTTGTGAAGATTATCAAGGATCTGGATATTCCTCTGAAAGGCTTCGATGTTCTTGTCGTTGAAGATATTCTGGACAGCGGTATGACGCTCAGCTATCTGCTTGAGCTGCTGCAAAGCAGAGAACCCGCCAGCATTCGGCTCTGTACCCTGTTTGATAAGCCTTCTCGCAGAAAGGTTGATATTCATGCCAATTATACAGGGTTTGAGGTTCCCGATGAATTTATCGTCGGTTACGGTTTGGATTATGATGAAAAATATCGCAATCTTCCGTATGTAGGTATTCTTAAGCCATGCATTTATGAATAATTCGGGCAAAGGCTGCACAGCAGTTGCCTGGAAGGAGTTGAAAATCACTTGAGCAATCGAAAAACCTTGCGGAACATTGCGCTGTACATTGGAATCCCGCTGCTGCTCATCTTGATCGTTACCATGTTTGTCAGGAATCAAAGCACGGAAACGATTCGCTATTCTGAAATTATCGGTTACTTTGAGCGGGGAGAGGTCAAATCGTTTGATCTTGATCTTGGCAGCGGCGAATGTCTGATCGCTCTTCGGGATGAGACGAAACCGTTGGTACGTTACAGTGCGCCGAATGTTGCACTGTTTTTGGAGGATATCCGTCCGCTGGTGCAGGAGTATAACAAAAACAATAGCAACAGCCAGATCACCTATAATTACAAAGCTCCGGCTGATACCAGTTGGCTGACCAGTATGCTGCCTTATCTGATTCTTATTATCGGTATGGGGCTGTTGTATTTCTTTATGTTCCGCCGGTTAAGCGGAACCATGGGCGATGCCGGAAAACAAATGAATTTTGGCAAAGCAAAGATCAAACAAATGTCCGATGAAAAGCGCAAGACAACGTTTGCCGACGTAGCCGGTGCAGACGAAGAAAAAGAAGAATTGCGCGAGATCGTTGAGTTTCTGAAAAATCCGAAGAAATATAATGAGCTTGGCGCACGGATTCCGAAGGGGGTATTGCTTGTTGGCCCTCCCGGTACAGGTAAAACATTACTGGCGCGTGCGGTTGCCGGTGAGGCAGGAGTTCCGTTCTTTTCAATTTCTGGCTCTGATTTTGTAGAAATGTTTGTCGGTGTGGGTGCATCGCGTGTTCGTGATCTGTTTGATCAGGCGAAAAAAAATTCTCCCTGTATCATTTTCATCGATGAAATCGATGCTGTCGGCCGTCAGCGTGGCGCCGGTCTTGGCGGCGGACATGATGAACGCGAACAGACATTGAATCAGCTGCTTGTAGAAATGGATGGCTTTGGCGCAAACGAGGGTGTTATCATGATTGCGGCAACCAACCGCCCGGATATTCTTGACCCGGCATTGATGCGCCCGGGACGCTTTGACCGTCAGGTTATTGTTGGTCGCCCGGATATTAAAGGCAGAGAAGACATTCTGAAAGTTCATGCACGCGGGAAGCCGCTTGCTTCCGACGTTGATCTTTCTGTCATTGCAAAATCAACTGCCGGATTTACAGGAGCAGATCTGGAAAATCTGTTAAACGAGGCCGCGTTGCTTGCTGCTCGCAAAGATAAAAAAGCAATCACTATGGAGGAAATCGAAGAAGCGACCATCAAAGTTGTGGTCGGTACGGAAAAGAAGTCCCATGTGATGAGCGAAAAGGAAAAGAAACTTACGGCGTATCATGAAGCGGGACATGCGATTGTCACTTATTATTGTCCCACGCAGGATCCAGTGCATCAAATTTCAATTATTCCGCGCGGAATGGCAGGCGGTTTTACCATGTCATTGCCTACGGAGGACAAATCGTACCGATCTAAAAAGGAAATGCATGAGGACATTGAGGTTTTGCTCGGTGGCCGCGTAGCAGAGGCAATTGTGCTGCAGGACATTTCCACCGGTGCTTCGAATGATATTGAACGCGCCACCAATTTGGCTCATGCGATGGTTACAAAGTATGGTATGAGCGATAAATTAGGACCGATTGCTTACGGCTCTGATAACAATGAAGTATTTTTAGGCAGAGATATGGGGCATATCCGTAATTATTCCGAGGAGATTGCTTCTGAAATTGATGGAGAGGTTCGCAGCATCATTTCCAGTGCCTATAACAAGACAAACGGAATTTTGAACGAACATCTTGATCAATTGCATACGGTTGCAAAGTATTTGTTTGAAAATGAAAAGGTCGACGGCGAAACCTTTACACGCTTAATGACGACCGGCAATGCTAATGATGCTACTGTGACTGATTCGATCGAAACCGTCTAAATTGAAAAAAGCGGACACCGGAAATTTTGGTGTCCGCTTTTTTCAGTACCGTTTTCACGTGTCAAGGCGCCGTACTTTACATGCGATTTACATTCTATGCTTTGTGCAACATTTTTAAAATGCAGTAAAACCAGGTTATACTTTTGTAAAAAGCAGTCTCTTTTTGTGTCGTGTGGTTATCACAACAAGAGCATTTGTTTAAGTGAATAAAAATAGAGTGTGGTGGAGGGAAACGCGATTGCATGAGACAATTTATGGTTTTCCTGTTGCGGAAGAACATAATTTTTTTCAAATCACAATTTGCGGAATTTCTTATTGTGACGGAACCTACCGAATTGAACGGCGAAATTCTCAAGTTTATACGCTGGAGTACATTTTAAAAGGAACAGGAGAAATTCAATTGCCGGACGGCAGCAGAGTCTGTCCATCAAAAGGAGATGTTTACCTTTTGCATCAGGGTGAAAACCATCTTTACTATTCTGACAATGAAGATCCTTGGGAAAAAATCTGGTGCAACATTTCAGGCAATTTTGTAGAGCAAATGATTCGGTTATATCGTTTAGAAAATGTACATTGCATTCCACAGTGTAATATTGAACCTCAGATGCGGCGCTTTTTAGAGATTGCGACGGACACATCTCTTACCCGATCTGAAATTTGGGAAAAGGAAGAGGTGTTGTTTCATCAAATTCTGCAGTTTTTGGCCCGCCATGTATCGTCAATTGTTAAGCCCGTTTCCAAACAAATGCAGCTTTTGCAGGAATACCTTGACCGCAACTTGAATCGTTCGTTTTCCATAAAACAGCTGTCACAAATTGCATCGTTATCCACTTCACAAATTACACGACTTTTTAAACAGGCTTTTCAGACAACACCATATGAGTATTTCTTAACGCGCAAACTTGCAATGGCCAAAGAACTTCTTTGCAGTACAGGACTTTCTGTTAAGGAAATATCCTATGCGCTTGGGTTCAGCGATGAGCATTATTTTTCGACCTTTTTTCGAAAACGAACCGGCATAACACCGTCAGGGTACCGTTATTCCAAGCAACGATAAGAGAGCCTTTGCATACAACTCTCTATCTTTTGCGCTGCGTGACCAGGGAATAGAAAGAGATGTTTTCACAATTCCAATTATACAAAATAATCATTTTGTAGAATTGAAAGCTTGCTCTTGTAGATTTCGGCGAAACTCGTTATAATATGATTTATCTAAACAGATTTGATAGTTGCGGTGTTAACCATTATGGATCAAGGTGATGGATTGTAATGACGAAAAAAAAATCTTCGCTGCAGGATACATCTTTTCCGATTTTGCAGCAGTTTCTCGGATATCTTGGAACGATCAAGGGCAAGTCTTCACGTACAGTAGACGAATACTATCTTGATTTGCGCACTTTTTTTCGCTTTTTTAAAATGGATCAAAATTTAGTGCAGCCTTCCGATGTTATATTTTCTGATATTTCAATTGATGATATTACACTGGAGCAAATTTCTTCTGTAACGCTTTCGGATGTCTACCGATACATGAACTTTCTTCAGATGGAACGCAAAAACGGTGCAGCTGCCAGAGCTCGCAAAGTATCCAGCTTGAGGACCTTCTTTAAATACCTTACGGTAACCACCGGACTCTTAAAGGAAAACCCAATTTTGCAGCTTGAGACACCAAAAATCAAAAAATCCTTGCCAAAGTACCTGACGCTTGATCAAAGCAAGCAGCTTCTGGAGGAACCAAGCGGTAATTTTAGAGAACGTGATTTCTGCATTATTACATTGTTTTTGAATTGTGGAATTCGTCTTTCTGAGTTAGTCGGAATTAATATTTCAGATATTCACCGCACCGGAGACGACCGCTCCATGCGTGTGGTCGGTAAAGGCAACAAGGAGCGCGTGGTTTATTTGAACGATGCTTGTCTGCAGGCTATCGAAGCCTATCTGCAGGTACGGCCGCGAAATCTGAAGAGGGATCGCGATGCCCTTTTTATCAGTAAGCAGAATAAAAGAATCAGTAATAAAACCGTGCAATTTCTTGTAAAAAAATATCTTCGCGAGGCCGGTTTGGAACAATACTCAACCCATAAGCTGCGTCACACCGCTGCAACCTTAATGTATCAATATGGACATGTTGATGTGCGTGTTCTGAAAGAAATTTTGGGTCATGAAAATCTTGCTACAACAGAGATTTACACGCATCTTTCCAACAAACAGATGCAGGAAGCGATAGAGTCTAACCCTTTGGCTGAAATTTCTCCTAAACACGGCTTCAATATGACAGAAGAATCGTCAAAATGAGAGAAACGGGAGGCGCATTATTGCCTTTCGTGTGATAGCATGCTAAAATAATAATGATACTTATCCAGTGAGGTGTGTTTTTTTTGATTTCTATTATAGATTATGGTGCCGGGAACCTTCAAAGCGTTGTTAAGGCGCTCCAGTTTATTGGATGTGAACCGCATATTACCTGTGACCGGGATGAAATTCTTGCATCGGATCATATCATTCTTCCTGGTGTCGGCTCCTTCGGCGATTGTATGGATTCTCTGCGAAAAAGACATACAGACCAGGCAGTAGTAGACTTTATTGAACAAGGTAAGCCTTTTCTCGGTATCTGTCTTGGAATGCAGATGCTGTTTGAAGGCAGTGAAGAGAGCCCTGGTGTTTCCGGATTAGGTGTGTTAAAAGGCGTAATTCGGAAAATTCCTTCGAAGCCATCGTTAAAAATTCCGCACATGGGTTGGAATTCGCTAACCATCCTGCAAAGTGACGGTATCCTGGCAAATCTTCCTCAATCAGCGTATGTTTATTTTGTACATTCTTACTTTTTACATGCAAAAGAGCCGGAAATTGTCTCGGCACAAACGGAATACGGTGTAACAATTGACGCTGCTGTGGAGTATCGAAATGTTCATGCAACACAGTTTCACCCGGAAAAAAGCAGCCGGGCAGGACTTCAGATCCTGAAAAATTTTGCAGCATTATAAAGTTAGAATTGCAAAAAATGAAAGGGGTTTCCCTATGTTCGCAAAACGAATTATTCCCTGTTTGGATGTAAAAGAGGGGCGTGTTGTAAAAGGAACCAGCTTTGTTAATTTGCGCGATGCCGGTGATCCTGTTCAGGCCGCAATGGAGTACGACCGTCAGGGAGCTGACGAACTGGTATTGTTGGATATTACCGCATCTAACGAAGCGCGTGGAACAATGATTGATATTGTACGCGAGGTTGCACAACAAATCTTTATTCCTTTTACGGTAGGCGGAGGAATTCGCTCCATTGAGGATGTTACAGCACTGCTGCGCGCAGGCGCCGATAAGGTATCGGTCAACTCGGTTGCCGTACGCAGACCGGATCTTATCAACGAGGCAGCCTATAAATTTGGC
>JAHZES010000052.1:11195-11429 GCA_019421725.1 Clostridiales bacterium
ATGTAACGATAACGGGTGGGATGTATATGTGAATGGTGGGCGTGTCAATACCGGAATCGACGCTTTGAAATGGGCCATTGAAGCAGAACGGCGCGGCGCAGGAGAAATTCTTTTAACCAGTATGGACTGCGACGGAGCAAAAAACGGGTACGATCTTGAGCTGACCAGGGCCGTGTCGGAATCGGTTGGAATTCCGGTAATAGCGTCCGGCGGTGCTGGAAATATGAAACATTT
>JAHZES010000053.1 GCA_019421725.1 Clostridiales bacterium
GTTCTGAAACGCAATCGTTCTTGCCCAGCCGGCCTCGTAATAGGCGACTGCGCCGCCGCTCATCCGCATGGTAAGCATGCCGTAGTCAAAATGGGGTGCGTCCCCCGGTACGCTGATTCTGCTGCCAATCCCGGCGATCGACTGCACCTCCTGCCCGGTAAACCAACGGGCTACGTCAATATAATGAACGCCGCAATCGACAACAGGAGAGCAATCTTCCAGCAGCGCTGTCAGACGATGCTGCCCCATGTGATGATGATTTTGCACCATTCGCAAAACTCTCGGTTCGCCGATCATGCCGTCGGCGATCATATCATGCAGACGGCGGTAGGAATCGTTATGGCGCAGCACATGTGCGATCAGGACTTTGGTTCTGGCGTTCCGAACCGCCAAAAGGAATTCCTCCAGCTCCTCTTCACGCGCGACCATCGGCTTTTCGCACAGTACATGCTTTCCTGCTTTAAGGCAGTCCTTTAAAATTGCCAGATGAGATTGTGCATAAGTCGCAATAATCACAATATCCACATCGGAACGCGCAATCAATTCCCGATAATCGGCAGACCAACAGGCTGCTCCGTAACGGCGAGCCGCCGCCATTGCCGCATGCTGATCGACATCCGCCGTTCCAACCAGCCTTATCTGATCCCGGAATGCGATATCCTCCAGATACGCCTTTCCAATATATCCGCACCCAACCAAAACAATTCCGTACCGTTCCCGCATAATCTGGTTCCCCTTTGTATCGCTTCCTTTTCATTTGCACTTTTGTATTGTAACTCAAAGGGCAGAAAAAAGCAACATACCGAGGAAAAAGCAAAAAATGAAGACGTATTTCCTATTTTCCAGATTTGACGTAAACTTTTTTGGTATATATTTTTTTATTTCTCCTTGATATAATAATTACAACGAAAGAAAGCAAGGACGCTTTCAAAAATGAGGAGGAAAAAACATGGAAACAGTTATGAAAAAGGAACTCGAAAATGCAGTGGTCGATTTAAACGGATTTCAAATCTACTACAATTTGCTGCGCGGCGAAAACGGCCGTTACGGCATTGCATGCTGCTGCCGGAAGAGCGGCCGTCCCCTTTCCAACTACATAAACCACAACCTTTTCTCTGCCCATGCCGCTGCTCAGAAAACCTTCCGCATTCTGGTAGACAACGCTGTCTTCCCTGTTCACATTCCTGACATTCTGCTTGATCTGCAGATTGCAGGCAATGAACAGACCTCTACGGCAATTGCGTAAAGTGTAATGCGTTCTTTTCAAATGAAAGCAGCCTGATTTCCGGAAGATAGGGTAAATCCGGGATCAGGCTGCTTTCATTTGCCGTTTACTTTTTTTTCAAATTTGCAAAATTAGCAAACACCTTTTTCGTTCCGACCTGATGAAACGCAATCTCCAGCAAGACATCATTGCCCATTTTGGTTGCAGAAAGAACCATGCCGTCGCCAAACGTTTTATGCTCCACGGTATCTCCCGGCTGGAAGTGACATGATTTTCCCGGGGGGACCGTCGGAGTGCCCGTCCCGATACTACGCGCTGTCCGGATATTGGCAGTTCGATTGGCCGTGTTGGATAAGGGCAATTTCATGCCTGGCTCCGGTGTTTTCCAACTGCGCGTCACGGTTTCTTCCAGCAGGTCCTCTGGAATTTCCAACGCAAAACGGGATGGCTTATTCCGTTGGGTACTGCCATAAAGCATGCGCTGAGCGGCATCGGTCAAATACAGCTGTTCTCTGGCGCGGGTAATTCCCACATATGCCAGCCGGCGCTCCTCTTCGATTTCTTCTCCGCCGCTGACGATCGATTGGTACCCCGGAAAAAGATTTTCTTCCATTCCCGGCATAAAAACGACCGGAAACTCAAGTCCTTTTGCCGAATGCAGCGTCATCATCACGACGGAATCGGCATCCTGATCATAGTTGTCGATATCCGTCATCAAGGAGACCTCCTCCAAAAAGGCCGAAATAGAAGCATCCTCCTGATTTTCCTGCTCAAACTGAATCAGATTGCTGGCAAGCTCGTTGATATTTTCAATTCTTGTTTCCGCCTCATCGTTCTGCGCCTTTAAATACGCCACATAATCCGTTTTAAACAGTATGTGCTGATACAGGTCATGCAGCGAGATTTCGGGATCCTGCGCTTCTTCAATCAATTCGTTGATCGTGGCGGCAAACGCGCGCAGCTTTGGTGCGGCACGGCGCAGCGCATCAAACTCATCTGCCCGCGTGATCACCTCAAACAGGCTCATGCCTACCACGGAGGCAATTTCCTCTGCAGAAGAAATTGTCTTGTCACCGATGGAACGCTTTGGTTCATTAATAATTCTGCGCAGGCGCATACTGTCGTTCGGGTTTGCAATCACACTGAGATAAGCGATCATATCGCGGATCTCCTTGCGTTCGTAAAAACGGTGACCGCCGATCATCCGATACGGCACGCCGCTGCGGACAAAAACCTTTTCAATGGCATTGGATTGGGCATTCGTACGGTAAAGCACCGCAAAATCGCTGAATTTCTTTCCGGAGGCCGTTGCATCCAGAATGTTTTCGGCAATATACTTTGCCTCATCCTGCTCGTTCAGCGCCTTATGCAGCTGGATTTTCTCTCCCTGCGGATTTTCCGTCCAAAGCGTTTTTCCTTTACGTCCGCTGTTGTTTTCAATTACGGCGTTTGCCGCGTTCAAAATCGTTTTGGTAGAGCGGTAGTTCTGTTCCAGTCGAATGACGGTGCTGTCCGGGAAGGTGGTTTCAAAGCTGAGGATGTTTTCGATGTTTGCGCCGCGAAAACGGTAAATGCTCTGGTCGTCGTCACCAACGACGCATAGATTGCGGTGAGCAGCCGAAAGCATGCGCACCCATTCATACTGCGCATGGTTGGTATCCTGATATTCGTCCACCATAATGTACTGAAATTTCTTCTGATAATATTCCAGAACGTCCTTGTTCTTTCGCAGCAGCGTTACTGCATGGAACAGCAGGTCGTCAAAATCCATCGCATCCGCTTCCCGGAGGCGCGATTGATACATCCGGTAAGCCTGTCCGATCTGCTGCTGCCGAAAATCGCCGCCTGCGTTCTGCAGATACTCTTCCGGCGTGATCAACGAATCCTTCGCATGCGAGATCTCTGTCAGAATGACACGCGCTGGCAGCGCTTTATCATCGATACGCAGCGCTTTGATGCAGTCACGCATCAACCTCTTGGAATCCTCTGTGTCGTACACCGTAAAATGACGTGAAAAGCCGAGTCTGTCGCCATCCTTGCGAAGCATCCGCGCACAGGCTGCGTGAAAAGTAGACGCCCAAATATCGTTTCCGCTTTCCCCCAGCATATTTTCCAACCGGTCTTTTAATTCACCGGCAGCCTTGTTGGTAAAGGTAATGGCAAGAATTTTCCACGCCGGAACGGGCGATTCCGCCGCAATGATCCTTGCCTGCTCCTTGAGCGAATCGTCGCCCGCGCAGTAACGCTCCAAAACTGCCAATTCCTCCGGGCTGCAGCTTCCTGTCTGAGACTCATACGCATTCCCGTAGCGAATCAAATTAGCGATCCTGTTAACAAGCACGGTCGTTTTTCCGCTGCCGGCTCCCGCCAAAATCAGCAACGGTCCACTGACATGGAAAACCGCTTTTTTCTGCATTTCATTCATTCTGGAGAAATCCTTCTCCATTACTTTTCGCCGAAAGGTCAAATATTGCTGCGATAACGACTGTTCCATGATTATTTTTTCTTCCCCTCCATAAACGCAAAAAGCAATTCTCTTGAATCCCTATAAAAAATGCGCCCGATCAATTTGACGGGCGCATCGAATTAGAGCCTTCAAAGTTACCCCAGGATACTGATCAACACGCCTGCGGCAACCGCCGAGCCGATAACACCGGCCACATTCGGACCCATAGCATGCATCAGCAGGAAATTAGACGGGTTTTCTTTCTGGCCAACCTTCTGAGCTACACGGGCAGCCATCGGCACAGCAGAAACCCCCGCAGAGCCGATCAGCGGATTTACCTTGCCCTTGGTGGCCCAGCACATCAGCTTGCCGAACAGAACGCCGCCGGCTGTGCCAAAGCAGAAAGCCAACAGACCAAGAACGATGATCCCCAACGTCTGTGTAGAGAGAAAAACCTTTCCGGTCGCGGTCGCACCGACCGTGACGCCCAGGAAAATGGTAATAATGTTCATCAACTCATTCTGCGCCGCATTGGAGATGCGGGAAACAACGCCGCTCTCGCGGAAAATATTTCCGAGCATCAGCATGCCGACCAACGGAGCCGCATCCGGCAGAAGAAGTGAAACGATGATGGTAACAAGAATCGGGAAAACGATTTTTTCCAGCTTGGAAACCGGACGAAGCTGCGTCATAACAATCTTGCGTTCTTTTTTGGTTGTCAGCAGTTTCATGATCGGCGGCTGAATGATCGGGACAAGAGCCATGTACGAATAAGCCGCAACCGCGATCGGCCCCAAAAGTTCGGGTTTCAGTTTAGATGTAACAAAAATTGCGGTCGGGCCGTCCGCACCGCCGATAATGGCAATTGCACCCGCCGCCTGCGGGTCAAAGCCCAGAGCAATTGCGCCGATAAAGGTCAGGAAAATGCCAAGCTGTGCTGCGGCACCCAGCAAAAAGCTTTTCGGATTGGCAATCAGCGGACCGAAATCCGTCATAGCACCGATACCGAGGAAGATCAGCGGAGGATAAATGCCAAGCTTAACGCCCTGATAAAGATAATAGAGCAAACCGCCGTTGTTGCTGGCAGTCATCTGCTGTTCGAAATAACGACCGCCCTGCTGAATGACCGGATAAGCGGATTTATAGGCTCCGCTAAGGTAATCCGCCAAGGTCTGCCCGGTCATTTCGACCATATCATAAGTAGGCGTCGGTGCAGCCATAATGTTGGGGAAAACGTTGACGAGCAGCATACCGAATGCAATCGGCAGCAGGAGGAGCGGCTCGTACTCTTTTTTGATGGCAAGATACATCAATACGCAGGCAATTACGATCATGACATAGTTTTCCCATCCGCTGGTCGCAAAGCCGGAAGAAGTAACCAGATCTTTCAGCGTTTGCAGCACTTCTGCAAAAATATTCATGGTAACGTTCCTTTCCGTTAAAATTCAACAAATGGATCTTCAGAACGGGCGCGTATTTTCCAACACACCGGCCGTTCCCCACGCGGAACGAGAAGGCTTGGAACGTTTTATGCCGCGGATCACATATTTGCCGCTGCCTTCCAAAGAAGCGATCGCAGCTGCGATTACGGCAATGATCTCACCCGGAATACCGGAGGCCGCTTTCTTAACGGAGACGGAAGCTTTTGGGGCAACCTGCTTAGGCTGCTCTTCTTTGCCGCTCTGCTTTTTACCACCCTTACCGCTAACACCGCTGACGATCTGACCGTAGCACCAGATCAGTGCCGTCAACAAAATCAGCACCAGAAAAACAACCAAAAGGCCACTGATCAGGACGACCAAAGACAAGTTCATGTCCATTGTGTTGAATCTCCTTTTTCTCGTGATTTTCGCTTTCTTGCAATACTCTGTCTGCAAAAGCAAACTGTGATTTTCGTTCTAAACCCCTTCACAAATCACCGTGCAGCAGGAACCGTTCAAAAACGCGATTTGAAGCTATTATAACACATTTCTTTTTCCAATACAATTTCTTTTTCTTGTTTTTTTAAAATTTTGTTTTCGCACTGTGAGACCGCTTATTGCTTTCCATACTTGTCAGAAGAAAAAGAATCGGGTATAATATAATTATTGCTTATGGCTTACAATAAGTCTTTTAAGAAGGCAGGTGTTTGCTTTTGTCTGTCAATATGGAGCTTTACCGTGTGTTTCTGGCCGTCGGCAAATGCCGCAGTCCCTCTCAGGCTGCAAGAATTCTGAAAATTTCTCAGCCGGCTGTCAGTCAGGCAATCCGTCAGCTGGAAAACCGGCTTGGCTGCCGCTTGTTTATTCGCACCACCAAGGGCGTTGAGCTTACCGGAGAAGGAAGCACCCTGATAGGCTACATAGAGCAGGCCGTCGGCCTGGTGGACACTGCCGAAGCAAAACTGGCCAGTCTGAAGGATCTGACCAGCGGCGAACTTAAAATCGGCGCCAGCGACACCCTGTGCGATTATTACCTCTTGCCGTACCTGAAACACTTCCACGCGCTTTACCCTGAAATTCACCTGCAGGTTACCAATCGCACCTCCGACGAAACACTCGTTCTGCTCAAGTCCGGTAAGGTAGATATTTCTTTTGTAAATCTGCCGATTTCAGATCCTCAGGTTTCGATCCTGCCCTGCATGACGGTACAGGATATTTTTGTGGCCGGAGAAAAATACGCAGCGCTGCGCGGTAAACCGGTTTCGTGGCAAACACTTTCCGGGCTGCCGCTGATCCTGCTGGAGCATGCCTCCAACTCGCGGCGGCATCTGGACCGGGTAGCTGCGCAGAACGGCGTAACTCTGGATCCGTCGATTGAATTGGGCGCCCATTCATTGCTGGTAAAGTTTGCCTCCATCGGTCTTGGAGTGGCGTGTGTCACAAAAGAATTTGCCGGCGATCTTACTTCACAGGGGAATCTGTTCGAGCTGGAGCTCATGCCGCCGGTGCCGCAGCGCGGCGTTGGGCTGGCAACGCTGCAGGGGCTGCCGCTCTCGTTTGCCGCCGCACGTTTTGCAGAGCTGGTAACCGGAAAAACAGACGCAGCCTCTTCGTGCTGCCCGACCGGACTTTCTCCGGCCGCTGCGGATCAATGATACGATTTCAAAGAAACGACCCTGTATGAAGGAGTTATTTATATGTCCCGCCTTCTTGTCAACAACTTAAAAAAAACATTTGGCGACGAGTTGCTGTTCGATCATGTTTCCTTTGAGGTCGCCGACAGCGACCGCATCGGCGTGGTCGGCGTAAACGGCAGCGGTAAAACCACCCTCTTCCGTATCCTGATCGACCAGACTTCCTTTGACAGCGGAGACATTGCATTTGGCAAAGAAACGCAGATCGGTTACATGGAACAGCATGTGTGCAAAAACCTGGAGACCACGGCCTACGACGAGGTTCTTACAGTTTTTTCTGATCTGGCGCAGACTGAGCGCGAACTGGAAGCGCTTCGCATCCGAATGCAGCATTGCACTGGCGATGTGCTTTCCGGATTGATCGAAGAGCAAACGATGCTTCGTGAACGGTTTGAGCGGGACGGCGGGCTTACCTTCCGCGCCCGGGCAAGATCCGCGATGCTGGGACTTGGCTTTACCGAGGAGCAGCTCTCTTTGCGGGTCGGCGTTTTGAGCGGAGGACAAAAGGCTAAGCTCCAGCTTGTAAAAATGCTGTTGAGCGGCGCTAATCTTCTGCTGCTGGACGAACCGACCAACCACCTGGACATCGACTCGGTGGAATGGCTGGAAGATTTTTTGCGCGGCTACTCCGGAGCATTCCTTGTAATTTCACACGACCGCTATTTTCTGGATCGCATCACCACACGTACCTTTGAAATGGAAAATCACCATCTGACCGCATACAACGGCAATTATACGCGCCATCTTGCGCTGAAGCAGGAAGCGCGGATCGCCGCCGAACGCCGTTATTCCAACACCCGCAAAGAAATCGGCAGACTGCAGGGGATCATTGCACAGCAAAAACAGTGGAATCAGGAACGCAATTATCGAATTATTGCCAGCAAGCAAAAGGTGATCGACCGGTTGGAGAACACTCTGGAAAAACCGGAGGACGAACCGGATACCTTTCATTTTCAATTTACGCAGCGCAGAGTCAGCGGAAACGATGTACTGACTGTGAAGGATCTTGCACTCGGGTTTGGCGGGAAGCCGATTTTTTCCGGAGTCTCTATGCATGTACAACGCAAGGAGCGCATTTTTCTGTTGGGACCAAACGGCTGCGGAAAAACATCCCTGCTGAAGGTCCTTCTCGGCGAATATGCCGCTTCTGCCGGCTCGTTTCGCCTTGGCGCCGGCGTGGAAATCGGCTATTACGACCAGATCCAGCAGGGCATTCCGACAGACAAAACCGTTATCGACGCATTCTGGGACGACGACCCTACCATGACGGAAACACAGGTACGCAATGCGCTGGCTATTTTTTTGTTTCGCGGCGACGATGTGTTTAAACCGGTCTCCGCATTGAGCGGCGGGGAGCGCGCCCGGCTTCTGCTGCTGAAGCTGATGCTTTCCCATGCGAATTTTCTGCTGCTGGACGAGCCGACCAATCACTTGGACATTGTGTCGCGCGAAGCATTGGAAAATGCCCTGGAACAGTACCCCGGTACGCTGCTGATCGTTTCGCATGACCGTTATCTTATCAATAAAACCGCAGACCGGATTTATGACCTGTATCCCGACGGCGCAGTTGAATTCATTGGAAACTACGACGATTATCTGGAAAAGAAAAAGGCTGCGTCTGTTACGGAAAAACCGGCACAAAAAAGCGAAAGCCGCGGCGGAGAATACCGCCAGAAAAAAGAGCAGGAAGCCTTATTGCGCAAAAAAAAATCCCGTCTGCAAAGGCTTGAAGAATCGATCTCTTCCGCAGAGGACACCGTTTCCTCGCTGGAAGGCCAATATGCCGATCCGGAGATTGCAACAGATTACGAGAAAATGCTGCGCCTGAACGAGCAGGTTTCGCAAGCAAAAGCTGCATTAGACGAGCTTTATACCGAGTGGGTGGCACTGAACGAAGAACTCGGTGGAAAAGAATAAAAAACACAGACGGCCTGCTTTGTTTTTTGCAAGCCGTCTGTGCCCAGTGTAAACTACACCATATTCAACCCGTAAAACGTGAACGCTCTGCGCCGCCCGCCATAAAAGGCTTCAACTGACGCAGCAATTCGCTTTTTAAAGCCGGATCGTCCGTATCTGCCAGCATAAGGATCTTGCCGGAAAGATCAAGACTGAAAATTCCCATGATGGACTTGGCGTTAACTGTGTACCTCCCCGACTGCAGACTGATTTCAAACGGACACCGGCGTGCGATTCTGACAAATGCTTTCACGTCGCCAACCGATGCCAGTCGGATCATTGCCTGAAGCATGACATCCCCCTTGTTTCTGCTTTGTTGTTTGATCGAAAAAAGTTCGTTCGTCCGATACAGGGCGACTTGGTTCACTATTTAGAATACCATAACAGCTTAAAGAATCAATATACATTTTCTGTGCTTTCTATGGATTTTTCTTAGATTCTGCTTTTTTCCCGAAAATCAAGACTTAATTACAGAAAGGTCATATAAATATGAAGGTTTTCGCAATTACTCTTGGGTGTAAGGTCA
The DNA here is from genome assembly GCA_019421725.1 of Clostridiales bacterium. Classification (GTDB taxonomy): domain Bacteria; phylum Bacillota; class Clostridia; order Oscillospirales; family Acutalibacteraceae; genus CAKXIK01. The sequence continues at coordinate 9,269 of JAHZES010000053.1, forward strand.
ACCAGTATGAAACACAGGCAACGCTTGCCCTCATGGAAAAAAGCGGCTATCAATTGACGGACACGGAAACGGAAGGCGATATTATCGTCATTAATTCCTGCACGGTAACCGGTGTGAGCGACCAAAAGGTTCGGCAGACGCTTCACCGGGCGCGTCGCATCTGCCCCGGCAGCATTATCGTTCTGACGGGGTGTATGCCTCAGGCGTTTCCAGAGGAATCCGCCCTGTTGACCGACGCAGATATTGTTGTTGGAAATTCCAACCGTTCCATGCTCCCAGAACTGATTCAGCGTTATCTGTCAACCCACCAGCGCATGGTGGAAATTCGGCCGCACAAAAACGGCGACGCCTTTGAAACAATGCAGGTAACCGATTTTCACGAACGGACACGCGCTTTCGTAAAAATTGAAGACGGCTGCAACCGCTTTTGTTCCTACTGTATTATTCCCACCGCACGCGGACGGGTCCGTTCCAAACCGCTTGACGAGCTGAAGGCTGAAATTGCCGCATTAGACGCCGCCGGTTACCGCGAAATCGTTTTGGTGGGAATCAACCTTTCGGCCTACGGTCAGGAGTGTGGACTGACGCTGTGCGACGCAGTGGATGCTGCCTGCGCCTCTCCCGGAATTTCGCGGGTTCGACTCGGCTCTTTGGAACCGGACAGAATGGATGATGCAACTCTGCAGCGACTGGCGGCACAACCAAAGCTTTGTCCGCAATTTCATCTGTCGCTTCAAAGCGGATGCGACGCAACTCTGCGGCGCATGAACCGCCATTATACTGCCGCTGAATATGCTGCGCTTTGCGCACGGCTGCGCAAAATTTTCCCGCACTGCTCTCTGACAACGGATGTCATGGTCGGTTTTGCCGGCGAGACCGACAGCGAATTTCAGGAATCGTTGGAATTTGTTCGACAGATCGCTTTCGCAAAGGTCCATGTGTTTCCCTACTCTGTTCGCCCCGGAACCGCAGCAGCCACTCGAACCGACCAGATTCCCTCTGCCATTAAGGAATCCCGTACTCACTGGATGCTTTCCGCAGCAGCCGAGCTGCGGGCAGCTTTTTTACAAACGCAGCTCGGCCAGATTTGCGACGTACTGTTTGAAACACGCTGCAAGGATGGCTCCGCCATGGGATATACCTCCAATTACACACCGGTTCATGTCCCGACCGACCGCAACCTCCAGAACCAGCTGCTGCCTGTAAGGCTGGTCGCTGTTGACGGGGATTGCTGTATCGGCGAAATCTGCACGCACGCCTGATTTTCCGTACCGCAACACCGATGATTCATTTTGTAAGGAGCCTGCCATTCATGAAAAAAGAGCAATGGAAGTTCAAAATCGGCGGGAACGCACAGGGGCTGATCCCTTCTCTCTTTTTGCTGGCGGTTTCCGGCGGTTCGGGAATTTTGTTGTACAGAAACGGAAACGGCGCTTATCTTTTTTCCTTGTTTTTTTCTGTTTTAATGATCGCGATTCTATTGGCCGTAGTCTATCGGGCCGCGTTTTTTAAGGTTTTGATTTATAAGGACGGCATTTTTTATCAAGCCAAACCGGGCGGGGGCGCTTACTATAAATTCAACCAAATTAAAAAGGCATGGCAAAGCTTTGGAATGTCCACCAGCGGAGTTACTTACCGTCTTTGCTGCATTCAGCCTTATGAAGGGAAACCCATCAAGTTTTCGTTCTTTCCCTGCGATTCCGATGCTGTTGACTATTTGATTGAACACGCCGGCGGCGGTTCTTCAGAAGCGAATAGCGAAAACTACGCTGCCCGCGACTGGGAAGAATATACTATCGACGGCAAGTCCGAAGGAATCTTCGCCATTGCAATCGTCCTTGTTCTCTTAGTTGTTTCTACTCTGATCGGAATCCCTCTTTTGCTCCGGGAAGCAGAAAACGGCTTTTGGGCAGCCGCTCTTTGCATTGCCTGCGGAATATCCTTTCCCCTCTCCTTGCTGATTCAATTGATTATCCGTTACTGCTGCTTTACAGTGCGTATTGAGACAACAGGATTTTATTTTCGGACAAATCCGTTCAACGGAAAATTTTATTCATACAGTGATATTGAAAGCTGCAGAGAAGAATT
>JAHZES010000054.1:0-5407 GCA_019421725.1 Clostridiales bacterium
TCATTGACAGCAGATTTACAGTCTGTCCCCTTTGGCCACTCGGGAATTCCCCCAAATATTCTTTTTTCGCTCCGCATTCCGTAGGGCACTTTAATACTATACCGTATTCGAAGAGAAATGTCAAGAGAAATTTTTAGTTTTTTTATTTTTCGGTGAAAAGCTGGCGCATCACGGTCATAAGCATGATGAGAAGGGAATAAGGAAAAAGCCGACGGGGAAGGAGGACGGGAAATGACCGCTGACCGTATTCGAAAAAATATTCGGGGATGGAAAACAAAATCTGCGGGCGGCAAGCTGGCGGCGTGCCTTTTGATCGCGCCGGTTGTGGTGGGTATTTTGTTTGGAATTACCGGAACTGCGCGGGGAAGCGGCGAAGCCCGAATCGGTGATACAAGCAGCAGCGCAGCGGTGCGGCAGCCGTCTGCGAGGGAATCAGCCAGTGCGGATACCGAAATTAATCCGCTGCAGTTTGTTAATGCTGAAATGAAGAACGGAATCGATCTTGTGCGCTGGGCCGAATCAGCAGCAGAAAACCGCTGGGGGTATGTGATGGGCACCTTTGGACGTGTGCTTGACGATGCGCTGCTGAATGCCAAGCTGAAGCAGTATCCGAATGAGGTTTCGCCGTCGGAATCGTTTATCCGCAGTCACTGGGTCGGCAGCAGAGCGGCGGACTGTGTGGGGCTGATCAAGGGCTATGTCTGGTATAATGCAGATACCGGAACGATCGACTACGGAGCCCACGGTCTGCCGGATGTGGATGCCGGAGGAATGTATGATCTTGCATCGGTCAAAGGCGCCATCGATACCATGCCCGATGTCCCCGGTCTTGCGGTTTACAGGATGGGATACCATATCGGCGTCTATGTTGGAGGCGGCCAGGTGATCCACGCCATGGATACGGAGCATGGCGTGGTACAGTCAAGGCTTTCGGACGGCGGCTGGACCCACTGGCTGCAGGTGCCCGGGGTGGAATACGACGATCTCCTGCAGGCATGTAAAGCGCCTCTGGAAAAACAGAGTGCTTCCGGTGAATAATTTTTCTTGCAGGCCGCAGGGTTGTGCGGTACAATCTTTTTAAATTAAGTTTTGTTTTTGCCGCTGCGATGCGAATCGCTGCGGGCGGCAGAAAGGAGGATTGTGCCGTCATGAATGCGAAGGAGCTCACACGTTTTCTGCTGCCGCTGAGAGAGCATGAACAGCAAATGCGGGAATGCTTTCTGCGCTATCCGGCCGCGTACCGTCAAATGAATCACGGCTGGGAAGATTTTCGGCAGCTTTGCTGCCGGGAATACGGCGGAGCAATTTCTTTTCCGGAAAAAGAGGTTGGATTTATGGGGCCTGAGCTTTCGGAGCAGGATTGCTTTGCCGATGAACACAGGGAAATCAATGTGATTTTGCACGATCGCTTTTTCCCGCCTTACTGTCAAAGGGTCGGATTTTTGAAAATATTGTATTGCCTTTGCGGCCAGGCGGAATTTTACACCGGTCAAACTGCCGCGGTACTTTCCGCCGGTGATTTTGTTATGGTTCCGCCGGGAGAAGAGCACGCCGTCTGTGCGGCCGGCGAGAACGCGCTGACATTGAATCTGATTATCAAAAAGAGCACTTTTGGCAGCGCATTCGCAAGTCTGTTGGCCGGGCAGAATTTGATTTCGGACTTTTTCTGGCAAATGCTTTGCTGCAAGGGCGGAATGGATGCGCTGCTGTTCCGTTGTGAAAATGACGGCCGTCTCTCTGACCTGATCGTGCGTCTGTGGGAAGAAAACGATGAGAGCGGGTGTTCAAATGATGTGCTGATAAAGGGTCTTGTAATTCTTTTTTTCGGCACGGTGATTAAATATCACGCCGACAATGTCGAGCAGCTGAAGACCTGCCGGGAAGGCGGACGAAGGCTTTCTGAAATGATCCGGTATATGGTTGCTAATTACCAGACGGTTACGCTTTCTGCCATGGCGGAGCATTTTCACCGCAGCGAAGGCTATATCAGCCGTTATATTCATTCGGAAACAGGTAAAACATTTCGGCTTCTTCTTCGGGAGTTCCGTCTGGAGAAGGCTGCGGAGATGCTGCGCAGCTCCGCATGCACTGTGGAAGAGGTGGTCGGCGCTGTGGGATACACCGAGCCCAGCCGGTTTTACAGAAATTTTAAGGAACGCTTTGGTACAACGCCTGCAGCATACCGGCAGCGGAGCGGTCTTGCAGGGTTTTATTGATCTGTCCCATACTGCTGCGGCCGGTTCACCCTTCCGCTGTTTCCGTCATAATATGCAGAATAACGATGACGGAAAGGAAGAACGGTATGAAGCAACAAGGTGCGCCGGAGCAGCTGGAATGGTTCCGGCAGCAGGCAATGGATTTTGCGCGGCGGGCAGCTGCCGCGCCGGACCCGCTTTTGATCAGAACAGAGGATGTTCATGCCTCCACAGAGACAGAGTATCAGGATTTTTTAAAAAGCCATCCGGCTAACGGAAGCCTGAAGGTGCAGGTTTATACAGCCAGAGGCGCGCTTCCGGTAGAAAAAGCGGCAGTTGAAATTGCAAAACGGTTCTCCGGCAAGGTGCGGATCCTTTACCAGGGCGTTACGGATTCGGCGGGTATCATGGAGGATGTCGCCCTGCCGGCTTTGCCGGCATCGTATTCGCAGTCTCCGAATACCGCCGCGCAGAGCGGTACGGATTATCAGGTTTCTGTTTTTCACCCGTCCTTTCAGGAAGAAACCGCTATGAAGGTAACAATTTTTGATCGGATCCAAACGATTCTTCCGGTGTCGCTTCAACCGCAGCAGATGTAACGGAGGGAGGAGATTGCAGTGCCGTATCCCGTAGTACCGGAGACGATCGTTGTGCATCTTGGCAAGCCGGATCAGCCGGCGGAAAATGTGACGGTGCCGTTTGCCGACTATATTAAAAATGTGGCGTCCAGCGAAATTTATCCTACCTGGCCCGAAAGCGCCATTCGGGCGAATCTTCTGGCGCAGATTTCCTATACGCTGAACCGTATTTATACCGAGCACTACCGCAGCCGAGGCTATGATTTTGACGTGACGAACTCAACGCAGTATGATCAGGCCTATGTGCCGGGAAGAGATGTATTTGAAAACATCAGTCAGTTAACGGATGACCTGTTCAATAACTATATTGTGAGGAGAGGCAATCTGGAGCCGCTTTTTGCCCAGTTCTGCGACGGTGTGCGTGTTCAGTGCAGCGGTCTTTCGCAGTGGGGAAGCGTTGCGCTGGCAGAGGATGGATTTGTGCCGTACCAGATTCTGCAGAATTACTACGGAGAGGACATCGACCTGGTGTTTAATGCGCCGGTGGGAGGAAATATTCCGTCTTATCCGGGGACTGCGCTCCGCAGAGGCGACAGCGGCGAAGACATTCGGACTATTAAAAGGGAACTCAACCGGATCGGAAAAAACTATCCCTCCATTCCGGCGATTACAGATCAGAACGATACGTTTGATCTTCAGACGGAGGATGCTGTGCGTGCATTTCAAGGCATCTTTAACCTGACGCCGGACGGAATTGTCGGGAAATCGACATGGTATAAGCTGAAGGAGATTTACAATAGCGTCAAAAGGCTTTCAGAGCTGACCAGCGAAGGACTGACGCTTTCAGAGGCGCAGCGCAAGTAGCCAAAATCGCTTCAGTTTGGAGATAGCGGCGACGCGGTCAGGGGCATCCAGTGTTTTCTTGCGTTTTTGGGTTCCTTTATTCCGGAACTGCCGCAGATTGCAATTACCGGTCAGTTTGATGAAAACACCCGGGACGCGGTGCTGACCTTTCAAAACCGGTATGATCTGGCGGTGGACGGGATCGTCGGCCGCAGCACATGGAAGCGATTAAGAGAGGTTTATCGCAGCGTTATTGAGAATCTGCCCGCACAGTATCAAAGCTTTGCAGGGGACATTTATCCCGGAAGCTATCTGGCGCTTGATGACACAGGGCCGAATGTTGCGCACATTCAAATGTATTTGAAGGAGATTGCAAAAACAGACCCCGCCATTCCTCCGGTGGAGGTGACAGGGGTCTACGACACGGCGACGCAGAATGCGGTGCGCGAGCTGCAAAAGCAGTTGGGCTATAAACCGAGCGGAGTTGTCGGCCCGCTGCTCTGGAGCGCAATTGTCACACGCGGGCGCGGGCTCTGAATAAAGACCGTTAATCGAGGATATCGCCTTCCGGAGAAAGCGTAACGACCTGCCAGGGAATCCATTTGCCGCTCTGCTGCAAAGCCTTTTGTACCGCGGCGACAATTCCGCCGCAGCACGGAACCTGCATTCGCACGACCGTGATGCTCTGAATTTCGTTTTGCAAAAGAATTTGTGTCAATTTTTCGCTGTAGTCGACGTTATCAAGCTTTGGGCAGCCGATCAGGGTGATTTTTCCGCGGATAAAGCGTTCGTGAAAGTCGGCGCGGGCAAATGCGGTGCAGTCGGCAGCCACCAACAGCTTTGCGTTCTGAAAATACGGCGCGTTTACCGGCGCCAGCTTCAGCTGAACAGGCCATTGGCTCAGGGCGCCGCCCTCCAGGAAAGATCGGGATGCGGCAGGCTTGTTGTCCCGGGGCGTTAGTATGCGGGAATGAGAGCCGGGGCAGCCGCAGGCGAGCGGCTGTTCCGGTTCCTTTTCGGCCACGGAACCGGCGGACACCGGTCGTTTTGCTTTTGCGGCAGCTGCCTGCGCGGCTTTTACTGCAGCTTCGTCAAAGGGTGCGGCTTCACGCTCTTCAAAGGAGATGGCGTCAACAGGGCAGGCTGGCAGGCAATTGCCCAAGCCGTCACAGTAGTCGTCACGCATCAGCCTTGCCTTTCCGTCCACCATCGCAATGGCGCCCTCCTGACAGGCTTCGGCGCAGGCGCCGCAGCCAATGCAGCGTTCTTCATCAATTTTAATAATCTTGCGTTTCATCTGTTCGTTTTCCTTTCTGTTCCGGAGCATGCTTCGTGCCCGGGATCGCGTTATTTTTATCTGTTCATGTTAGCGGAATTGACTTTGCTGTTTTGAGTATACTATAATACAAGTCAGTTTGATGTTGTTTTTACAACGAAATAATTTTTTTGCGTCCGTTTTTGACCGTTGGGCAGTGCGACGGTCGAAAACGGACGGGAAGGATGCGGAAAATGAAACCGGAATCTGAAATGCCATGTGAAGTTGCGCTTTTTTTGGGAATTGAACCGGAGGAACAAAAGAAGCTGCTTCGCTGCATGGCGGCGGTACAGCGGAGCTTTGGCAAAGGAGAATATATTTTTTCCGCAGGAGAAAGCGCCGGGAGGATCGGATTGCTTCTGAAAGGCAGCGTTTGTGTCGTAAAGGAGGACTATTGGGGAAATCGGTCCATCCTGACGCGGCTGACAGCCGGAGAATTATTTGGAGAGGCGTTTGCCTGCAGCGGAATGGAACGA
>JAHZES010000054.1:5417-11333 GCA_019421725.1 Clostridiales bacterium
AAAGTCGGATGTTCTCCTGTTAAATTACGCCGGGTTAATGAATACCTGCCCCAAAGCCTGTGCCTGTCATACAAAGGTGATTCGCAATCTGGTTCGGGAGCTGGCGGAAAAAAGCGTTCGGCTGACTGAGAAGATGGAACATACACTGCGCCGTACCACAAAAGAAAAACTGCTCTCTTATCTGTCTTCAGAGGCTGAGCGGGCCGGATCCCCCAGCTTTTCCATCCCGTTCAACCGACAGGAGCTGGCGGATTTTCTGGCGGTGGACCGCAGCGCAATGTCGGCAGAGCTTTGCCGGCTGCGCGACGAGGGAATTCTGGAATTTTGCAAAAATCGGTTTCGCCTGTTGTAAACTTTTTAAAAACGTTGCAAAAACAACCGCAATAATATGAAAATAATGGTATAATAAAAAGGAAAGCAGATCGTTTTGCCCGGCTGCGAAGAACAGCGGGCAGTTTCTTTTCCGCCTCTGCTGCAAAAGAGGCGGCGGTTGTGCAATCGGATTTGTAACTTTTGGAGGGAATGTGGATGTATTGCGTGAAAAAAATCAATGGCGACCTTTGTTGGGTAGGTGGAAATGACCGAAGGTTGGCGCTGTTTGAAAATGTTTTTCCAATCGAGCGGGGCGTTTCTTACAATGCATACCTTTTGACAGATGAAAAAACCGTGCTGCTCGATACCGTTGACCGTGCGGTAAGTCATCAGTTTTTTGAAAATTTGGCGTATGCGTTGAACGGACGTCCGCTTGATTATGTCGTTGTGAATCATATGGAACCGGACCATTGTGCAACGCTGGACGAGCTGGTTCTGCGCCACCCGGAGACAAAAATCGTCTGCAACGCAAAAACGCTCACCATGATTCGTCAGTTTTTTACCTTTGAAGCGGATTCGCGTACACAGCTGGTCAAAGAAGGAGACAAGCTGGTTACCGGAAGACATACTCTGACGTTCTTTATGGCGCCCATGGTACATTGGCCGGAGGTAATGGTGACCTATGACTGTACGGATAAAATTCTGTTTTCGGCCGATGCGTTCGGAACGTTTGGCGCGCTCGGCGGAAACCTGTTTGCCGATGAGGTGAATTTTGCGGCAGACTGGCTGCCGGATGCCCGCCGGTATTATACCAATATTGTAGGAAAATACGGGGCGCAGGTTCAGGCGCTGCTGAAAAAAGCCGCCGGACTGAAGGTAGAGCTTCTTTGTCCGCTGCATGGCCCGATCTGGCGTAAAAATATCGGTTGGTTCGTTGAGAAATACCGGCAGTGGAGCAGCTATCAGCCGGAGGAAAACGCGGTGATGATTGCTTACGCTTCCGTTTACGGCGATACGGAAAACGCCGCCGAAATTCTGGCCGGAAAACTTGCCGGCCTCGGCGTGCGGGACGTCAGGCTTTATGATGTTTCGGTTACGCACCCGTCGGTTATCGTAGCCGAAGCGTTCCGCTGCAGCCACCTGGTTTTTGCATCCACGACCTATAACGCGGGCATTTTCTGCAATATGGAAACCGCACTGCTCGACCTGAAGGCTCACAACCTGCAGAATCGCACCGTGGCGCTGATTGAAAACGGATCCTGGGCCGCTACCTCCGGAGGGCTGATGAAGGGAATTTTCGATTCCATGAAGAACATGACCGTTTTGCCTGAAACCGTCAGCATCCGTTCTTCTCTGCGGGAAGAACAGATGACAGAACTGGATGCAATGGCGGACGCAATTGTTGCGTCCATGCCGTGCCCGGCGCCGCTCTCTCACGAGGAAAAAATCGAACCGAACGCCTTGTTCAAGCTTTCCTACGGGCTGTTTGTACTTTCCGCACAGGACAAAAACGGCGATAACGCCTGCATCATCAACACCGTGATGCAGGTGACGGATTCCCCGAAGCGCATTGCAATTGCCGTAAACAAGGCGAATCTGACGCATGACCAGATTGCCGAAACCGGAACATTTACGGTCTCGGTGCTTTCCCAAGATGCTCCGTTTGCCGTGTTTGAACGATTTGGCTTCCAGAGCGGACGTACCGTCGATAAATTTGCCGGATTTGAATCGGTTGCCCGCGCAGAAAACGGGCTTCTGTATCTGACAAGGTTTGCAAATTCGTTTATTTCCGCCCATGTGATTTCTTCTGAGGATTGCGGTACGCATACGGTCTTTACGGCAGAGATAACCGAAGCAAAGATGCTTTCTGCGGCGCCGTCGGTTACCTATGAATATTATTTTTCCAATATCAAGCCAAAGCCCCAGCCGCCGGAGGGAAGCAAAAAGGGCTTTGTCTGCAAAATCTGCGGTTATGTCTATGAAGGAGAAACGCTGCCGCCCGATTTTATCTGCCCGTTGTGCAAACACGGTGCAGAGGATTTTGAACCGCTGCAGTGACTGCACAGATTTTGCGTGGATTAAATTTTAGGGAAAGGAGGCGAAAAATATGAAAAAATACGTTTGCGATATCTGCGGTTATGTGTACGACGAAGAAGCCGGTGATCCGGAAAACGGAATTGCTCCGGGCACCAAGTGGGATGATCTTCCGGAAGATTTTGTCTGTCCGCTGTGCGGCGTCGGCAAAGACAACTTCAGCGAGGAATAAGCTTTTTTCACATCTGTTTTTCTGCTTTGTATATTTTTCGTTTTCAAACGCCAAACTAATGGCAAACAAAAGCGAAAGGAATCAGGAAAATGGAAACACAGAAAGACGATACCACTGAACTGCTGAAGGAATGCAACGCAGGATCTAAAATGGCCGTCGACGCGATCGATCAAATTCTGCCGATGACGGAAAGTGAAAGCCTGCGCCGTTTACTGAGCGATAATAAGGAAAAGCACACGGTTTTGGGTGAAAAAATTCATCAGGAACTGATCCGAAACGGCCAACGGGAAGAGGATCCGCCTATGATGGCAAAAGCGATGGCACACGTTACAACATCGGTAAAAATGATGATCAAGGGCGATGACCATGAGGTTGCCAGCATTGTTACCGACGGCTGCAACATGGGGATCAAGTCGCTGCACGAATATCTGAATCAGTACCGGGGTGCAGCGCCGGAGGCTCGAAAGCTGACAGAGGAGCTGGCGGAGCTTGAAGCTTCTCTGATGGAAGATCTGCAGCAGTACCTGTAAATCTGCGGCCGGAGCTTTCCGGTGAAGCAGCAAAGCCCGCAAAGCAGCTTAAAACGCGCTTTTGCGGGCTTTGTCGTTTCTACATAAGGCCGATGGGACGGAAAATGATAGTCGGAAAAAGAAGGCTAAAATATGCGGCGTGGGTCGGACGGAAATTTCTTGCTTTTTATTTGGTTCTGTGGCATAATAACAAAAGATTCCTTTTGCTTGATTGGTGAAATATTTTTAACAGGATGAAATGTGATGAAATATACCAGATCCTTTTTCGCGTGCGGCTTGTTCTGCATGGCGTTTTTTATTATCTTGGCCCTGGAGGTTCCGGCTTTGGCGGAGGAAACGGTTTCTCAGGAGAGTGCCGCCGTTTCACAGACGCAGGAGTCTGTTCCGGCGTCGGAGGCTTCTTCCGAGGAGGTTCAGTCGGAATCCTCGTCGGCGCCGGAGGTCTCGGTTCCGGCTGCGGCGTCAGTTGCTCCGGTTTCTTCTCAGGCGGAGCCGGAACCAGAATCGGCTCAGCCTTCTTCTGTGCCTTCTCAGGAGCCCCGGCCTGTCGAATCGGCGGCAGCTTCGGCAATCGTCGAAGTCCGGCCTTCCTCGGCTGCGGTCAGTGTGGAAGAGAATTCTTCTTCAGAAGAGGCTTCCTCAGAAATTTCTTCCGAAGAAAGCTCCTTGCGGGCTTCGTCGTGGGTGATGTCCGCTGAATCGGGAACGGTATCGACCGATCCGATGCAAGGGGGGACCTTGTCGGACGGAGGAGGAGCGTCCCGCCTTTACGGGATGATTGCGTGGATCGTGATCGGCGCGGCGGCGCTGGTTTCGCTGATCGTGCTGATTTTCGGCAAGCGGACGCGCGGAAATAGAATGTCCAGCGGACGCGCGTACGCCCGCAGGCGGAGCGTTGGCTATAAGCGCAAGCGCTTGCTGGAGGATAAATATTATCAGAACCTTAGGAGAAAAAAGTAATTTTTCGAAAAGCCGCTGGTTTTCCGGTGGCTCTTTTCAGTTTCGGAAGATTTTCAGATCGTTTTTTGGAATCGATTTAAGAGTTTTTTGTAAGGTGCGCTAAATTGCAGATGACAGCGCTGCTCCGCTGTGATATACTAAAAGAAACTTTAGACTGACCGTATGGAAAGATAAAACGTTGAGGTGATTTTTTTGCATATCCCCCGTGAAAGGATTCGTAATTTCAGTATCATTGCCCATATTGACCACGGAAAATCTACGCTTGCAGACCGCATTCTGGAAAAGACACAGTCCGTTGCTCTGCGGGATATGGAAGACCAGCTTCTGGATAACATGGATCTGGAGCGTGAGCGCGGCATTACGATCAAAGCGCACGCTGTCACACTGGTATATCATGCGCAGGACGGGCAGGATTATCTGTTCAATTTGATTGATACCCCCGGGCACGTTGACTTCAACTATGAGGTTTCCCGCTCCCTTGCGGCGTGTGAAGGCGCGGTTCTGGTAGTGGATGCGTCACAGGGGATCGAAGCGCAGACGCTGGCGAACACTTACCTTGCTGTGGACGCCGGACTGGAGATCGTTCCGGTCATCAATAAAATTGATCTTCCCAGTGCGGAGCCTGAAAAGGCCGCAAAGGAAATTGAGGATGTGATCGGGATCCCGGCCATGGAGGCGCCGCGTATCTCTGCCAAGCTCGGCGTAAACATTGAGGCGGTTCTGGAGGATATTGTTCACCAGATTCCCGCTCCGCAGGGGAATCCGGAGCTGCCGCTTCAGGCGCTTGTTTTTGATTCCTATTACGATGCTTACAAGGGCGTTATTGTTTACGTTCGTATCAAGGAAGGAACGGTTCACCGGGGAGAGATCATTCGGATGATGTCCACCGGTGCGGAATTTACAGTAGTGGAATGCGGATATCTGCGTGCCAACCGCATGGAACCGACCGATTTGCTGGAGGCGGGAGAGGTTGGCTATATTGCGGCTTCTATCAAAACAGTCAGCGAAGCGCGTGTGGGCGATACGGTAACTCTGGCAGAACGGCCTGCGGCAGAACCGCTGCCCGGTTATCGAAAAGTGAATCCGATGGTGTATTGCGGAATTTATCCGGCCGATGGAGCACATTATGCCGATTTGCGTGAGGCGCTTGAAAAGCTGCAGCTTAACGATGCCTCGCTCTCCTATGAACCGGAAACCTCGGTCGCTCTGGGCTTTGGCTTCCGCTGCGGCTTTTTGGGGCTGCTGCATATGGAGATCATTCAGGAACGCCTGGAGCGGGAATATAATCTGGATCTGGTTACAACTGCGCCCAGCGTAGTGTACCGGATCACCAAAACGGACGGTGCCGTCGTTTTGATCGATAATCCGACCAATTATCCCGACCCGGCAACGATCCAACAGGCCGAAGAGCCGATTGCCGAAGCGCACATCTACTCTCCTACCGACTATGTGGGAAGCATTATGGAGCTTTGTCAGGAGCGGCGCGGTATCTTTAAGGATATGAAGTATCTGGACACAGACCGCGTGGATCTGCATTATGTTCTGCCGCTCAATGAAATTATTTACGACTTTTTTGATTCGTTGAAATCGCGTACACGAGGCTACGCTTCGTTCGACTACGAAGTCTCCGGGTATGAAAAATCGTCGTTGGTCAAGCTGGATATCATGCTCAACGGAGAAGTGATCGATGCGCTTTCGTTTATTGTGCACAGCGAAAAGGCCTATTCACGCGCCCGCAAAATGACCGAAAAGCTTAAAGAGCATATCCCGCGCCAGCTTTTTGAAGTCCCGATCCAGGCGTGCATCGGCGGCAAAATCCTCGCGCGCGAAACCGTGAAGGCGCTGCGC
>JAHZES010000055.1:0-483 GCA_019421725.1 Clostridiales bacterium
CTGAAGATTGGCTATTTGCGCTGTTATACGGGTGCGGAATTCCACAGGGCGCTTGAGCTCTTTTCGGAAAGGCATCCGGATGTAGAGGTATCCGTCGCTTACGGCAACCATGAGGAATTATACGGGCTGCTCCGTACAGGAGAAGCCGATCTCGTTCTCAACGATCAGCGGAGGGCGTTTTCCGACGAATATGTCAATCTCCTTCTGACTACTTGCCGCAGCTATATCGAGGTTTCGTCCCACAGCAGACTTTTGCAGATGGCGCGTGTTTCGCCGGCCGATCTGAAGGACATTCCATGTATTTTGATCGCATCGGAGACTCAGTGGGAAACGGAACAGGAATACTATCACGATGTAGTGGGTTTTCAGGGCGCGTTTTTGTACGCGGAAAACTTGGAAGAGGCCCGCCTGATGGTGATTGGGCGCAAAGGCTTTCTTCCCGTGGAAGGAACCGGGCAGGCGGCTCCGGCGGGGACATCCATC
>JAHZES010000055.1:493-11294 GCA_019421725.1 Clostridiales bacterium
AAAGAACAACTCCGGCCACTATATGGAGGAATTTGCCGGGCTGCTGAAAGCGCAATTTGCGGAATAAAAAAGACAGCGGCAAACTGAAATCTGAAAGGAGCGCTTGTTGTGGGATTATTTGATCAGTTTAAGAAAAGTGAAAGTGCATTGCGTCATATTAAACGAACTAAAGACGGCTTTATTGAGATCAAGGTTGAAAATTTGGTTGATTGGAATGAGCCCAATGGTGAGGGCTGTATAGTATCCGATAAGATAACAAAAGAGGGATTTAAGATTGGCTATATGTATCGGGAAAAGCCAGCCATAGGAAAGCCGGATAGCGGATGGAGGTTTATGGCCGGTAATGAGGACGATGAATATATGAATGATCCTGAAAATCACCATATATTTGCCGTCAATACAATTTGCAATTATGATAAGGATATTATCCCATATTTAAAATCTAAAATTGGGAGCGTCTATATACGGATAACTCATTCTGAATTTGCAATGGATGACGGTTCTAAAGCCGTTTTTATAGACAAGCAGGGCAGATAACCTCCAATTTGCCAACCCCATGCACAATGAAAAAAGCAAAAGGAAATACAACAAGAATTCCTTTTGCTTTTTTCTATCAGTTTTACTTACCACGACTGGAACGCAGATTATTATTACAATGTCGTACATACCGCACCGGGACGCAGGGCTTCCGACTGTCTGAAATGCGGGAAGTGCGAAAAAGCCTGTCCGCAGCATTTGCCGATTCGCAAGCTGCTTGAAGACGTGGCGAAAGAATTTGAACACCGATAAGGAGAATCCGTTAGGGATACCTTGATTGCCTTTTACTCTCGAGCGGGAGACAACTATTTTGGCGGTGCGTACCGCCGCATTGCCGTCGGCAATACCGAGAAGGCCGCCGGAATGCTGGCTGATCTGACCGGCGGAGAGCTTTTCAAAATTGAACAGGAGCAGCCGTATTCTGAGGATTATCAAACCTGCATTGCCGAGGCAAAGGCCGACCTGCAGAAGAGAGGCCGGCCAGAGGTATTAAATCTTCCTGACGATCTGGGCGCCTATGATGAGATTTATCTGGGTTACCCGAACTACTGGGGCACGATGCCCATGGCAGTTTACACATTTCTTGAAAGCTATAATTTTGCCGGCAAGACCATACACCCGTTCTGTACCCATGAGGGCAGCGGCCTTTCCGAAACAGTGAAGGATATTCAGAGGGCCGCGCCGGGTGCAAAAGTGACAAAGGGAATTGCTATTCGCGGCAGTAGTGTGGACGGCGCGAAGGCCGCGCTTGAAAAATGGATTTGGGAGGTAAAGGCATGAAAAAGCTGTTGATCGTTTACTATTCGTGGTCCAACGGCAACACGGAACGCATTGCGAAAAAGCTCCAAAGCGTTGCGGGCGGCGAGCTTTTGAGGATCGATACCGCTGTGCCGTATTCCGGTAGCTATGACGATGTGGTGGCGCAGGGGCAGAGGGAGGTCAGTCAGGGCTATGAGCCGGAGCTGAAGCCGCTGAGCGCAGATCCTGCCGACTATGACGTGATCGCCGTCGGTACGCCGACCTGGTGGTATACGATGGCTCCTGCCGTCAGGACATTTCTGCATCAGAATGACTTTACCGGCAAGACCGTTGTGCCGTTTATGACCAACGGCGGCTGGCCCGGTCACGTGATCAAGGATATGAACCGCATTTGCGCTGGTGCAAATGTGGCTTGCGAGCTGCAGATGAAGTTCGATTCCGAAGGCGGAGACAGACTTGAAACGCCGGAACACAAGATCGAGACCTGGGCGCAGAGCGTCAAAGCGCTGCTGTAGGGAGATAGAAGCGGACAGAATGTATATTTTCTGCCGCATGGATGACCTCTCATGCAGGATTCAAAATAAAAGACTCGTCATATTGACATCGACAGAATCAGCGGTATAATAAAGATAATCAAATTGAATATTCGCAATGTGGTGCCTATAGAAGTATAGGAGAATTGGGAAGCTCCGGTGAAAATCCGGCGCAACAGCCATTACTGTGATTGACGAAGAAAAGAACGTATGCCATTGGAGCGTTTTGCTCTGAGAAGGTGTTCTTTTTCCGACCCGGTCGGTAAGTCATAAGCCAGGAAACCAGCCGCATCTGTCAGGATAAATGCATACCTTTGGGCAATAGAAAGGTGTGGCTGTTGTTTTTGCGAGCATTTTTGCTTATCGTTTCAGCAATTCAACCGTTTACTCCTGCAGGAGTAAACGGTTTTTTAATTTTTAGAGGGCGTTTTGATGATATAGCGCTATTACGCTAGAGCGTTTAGTATAAATAATTCTCAAGAAAGAAGGAGATTTGAAAATGCAAAGAACAAAAAAACTTTCGGCACAACTGCTGGCAATGCTGATGAGCATTACGTTGCTGTTTACGCTGCTGCTCCCGTCGGTATCGGCGGTTCCGGCAAACGAAAGCGGTATTACGATTCAGACAACTCTGACGGACGGCATGACGTTCAAGGGCAGCAAAAAAACATTTGATGTAATTGCTAAGCTGAATGGAAGCAAAATCAGCAGCGTGGTCACGCTGAACGGTCAGAAGGTGTCCGTAAACTGGTCGGATGCCACAAAAGACAGCTATACGCTTAAATTTACCGAGGAAGGCGAAAATATCGTAAAGGTGACAGCCGCTTCCGGCGCCGCGAGCAAGACGGTAACCTATCGGCTCCGGTATGAAAAAGCGGAGGCGGGCGAGCTGATCGGATATGCCACCGTTACTTTGGAAACCTTGACCATTGGGACCGGGTTCCTGGTGGAGCCTATACAGGTGCCGATTTACGAGGGCGAAAACAGCGCGCAGTTATTAGACCGTGTTTTGACGGAGCAGGGTTTTGCCTATGACTATACCGGAAGCCTGAAATCCGGTTTTTATTTGTCCGAGGTCGCCAACGGCGGTCATCCGGAATTTAAAAGAGCCGGCTGCCAGACAGAAGGAGCAAGATTGGACAAAATCCCGGAAGACCCCAGGAAGAGTATCCCGGCAAAGCTGCAGGCGGTTCTGCAGGAACAGGGAGAATGGCCGGTGGGTAAGGCAACTTATGTAGAGGACGAAATGGTATATGCCTTGGGAGAATTTGATTTTACCTATATGTCCGGCTGGATGTATGCCGTTAACGGAGTATTCCCCAATGTAGGCTTCTCCGACACATACCCTACCGACGGCGATGTGATTCGCGTACAGTTTACCCTTTATGGGTATGGGGCGGATATCGGCGGCGGATATGCGATGGGCGGCGGCGGAACGACCGATTTTTATACCGTTGCACAGAAGGATCGGCTTCTTACGCTGCTTGCCTCTATAAATTCCTCCCAGGAAAAAGAGATCCTTTTTGCGGATGCTTCCGTTAAAAATGCATTTGACCGCGCCATGTCCGTTGCTGCGCAGCTGGATGCCGCGCAAAGCGATGTGGATTCCTCAGCGGCAGCGTTGGATATGGCGATACAAGCCCTCCGTGATAATCAGCAGGCGGCGGCCGCAGTAGATGCGTTGATCGATGCGATCGGCACCGTAACGCTGGAAAGTGAAACGGCGATTACTGAGGCTCGCGCCGCCTACGATGCCCTGACTGAGATCCAGCAGGCGCTTGTTGAAAAATTGGAGACACTGACGGCTGCAGAAAACGCTTTGGACAGGATGAAGACCGAAGCCGCACTTGCACAGGCCAAGGCGGATGCCGCGTCAGAGCTGATAAAGTACAAAAATGCAGCGGATTATCGGGAAGCAGAGAAAGCGGAATTAGACAAGGCGATTACAGCCGGAAAAGCAGCCATTGATGCAGCTGAGGACGAAGCGGCGGTAGGCGCGGCGTTAAAGGCAGCCAAAGCGGTGATGGATGCAATTAAGACGGATGCGCAGTTGACCGATGAAGAAACACAGGAAAACGGACAGCAGCCCGGC
Organism: Clostridiales bacterium; assembly: GCA_019421725.1. Lineage (GTDB taxonomy): Bacteria > Bacillota > Clostridia > Oscillospirales > Acutalibacteraceae > CAKXIK01. The sequence goes on from JAHZES010000055.1 coordinate 4,415, forward strand.
GGCTCCTCCGATATAACGGATATTCCGCAAACCGGCGGTGCAGCTCCGGTTTACGCGGCAACCCTGATGATGCTGTCGGCCGCCGTGGCGGCCTTTACGGTTCGCCGCAAAAGAGCGTAAACAAAATAGAAATAGGATGGGGGGAATACGGCTTTTTGCCGTATTCCCTGCTTCTGATTTTCCGAGAGGTGAGAACAATAAAAAAATGGATCAGCATCGGTATGGCTTTGCTGGTGTTTGCCACCGTCTTTTTTCCGGGCCATACCGTTTATGCAAACACGGCTGAAATGACCGAAGCCGAAGTTTCATCGGTTATCAAGGGAATCATAAATTGGAAAAAAGCGGATAACGGAGCAGAGGCTGACGACTTTCTGATTAACGATACCTTTTTGCAGTATGCGGGCGAGACCGCCGGAGACTGGTTCCCCATCGGTTTGGGACGCTACGGTGCAAAAGACAACTACGAAGGATATCTGGCAGTAATTACCGATAATATTGAAAAACGCTATCAGACGAAAGCCAAGCTGCACGCGGTTAAGGCTACGGAATGGCATCGAATTTCTTTAGCGGTGCTGGCCGCGGGCGGTGACCCCACCCACATCGGTAAGGATCCGAATGGGCAGCCGATTAACCTGATCGCCGACGGTACTTATAACCGTGGAAAAACCGTTTCTTTGGGCAGACAGGGAATTAACGGCTGGATTTGGGGACTCATTGCTTTGGATAGTAAACGTTATTCAATTCCCCAGAACAGCTACTATACGCGGGAGGATATTATTACAGAAATTCTTCGGCAGCAGCTTGGGGACGGGGGCTTTGCTCTTTCGGGCAATACGTCGGATCCGGATATTACCGCTATGGCAATACAGGCGCTGGCTCCTTATTACAATGACAGCAAGGCCTATACCTACGAACAGAAAAAAGGCAGAAAAACGGTTACCAGAACCGTTCATGACGTTGTTGATGACTGCTTGCAGTGGCTTTCCGGAGTACAGCTTGCGGATGGCGATTTCTCCAGCTGGGGAACGCAAAACGTAGAGAGCACCTGTCAGGTCACGGTGGCGTTATGCAGTCTGGGAATTGATCCGGCAAGCGATCCGCGCTTTATTAAAAACGGAAATACCTTGCTGGACGGGATACTGAAATATCGAATGAAGGACGGAGGCTTTATCCATTCATTTACCTATGATTCTGATAATCCCACCGCTTTGCCCAGCCAATCTAATTCAATGGCTTCCGAGCAGGCGTTATATACATGGGTGGCGGTTTACCGGCAAAGGCGGCATATGCGTAATTTGTATGACTTTCGCGCAGAATGGAGCCAAACAGAGCGAAAAAAAATCGATAATGTGATCGAGCAGATTCGCCGGCTACCGGCTAAGCCTTCCCAGACGCAGATACAGGCCGCCTACGATGCGTACTGCTCCATTCCGGCGCAGGATCGCTGCTATGTCTCTAATTACTGGAAGCTTGAGAGTGTAAGAAACCATGCTCCGGCAGAGTCTATTCCTCCCCAACAGGGAACAGCAACCTCTGAAAATTCCTCCGCTTCATCGGGAAACAGAGATTCCGCTTCCGCTTCCGACTCTAATTCTCACGCAAACTCTCACGCAAACTCCAATTCAAATTCTAATTCCGGTTCCGCTGCTTCCGCAGAAAAACCGGGAGAAAGCACTGCGTCCACTCCTTCTGATAACGATGAGGATCCGGGCGTCAATTCGCAGCCCGCAGCTGAACCGGATGAAGAAGCTCCTCTGCTTTATTTTTCCAACAGCGACCGGAAGGAAGCGGATTCTTTGCCGGAAAAGCTTACCACCAAAGAGTATGTTGCGGTTACAAGACTGTTGTACAAGCTGGAAAATTCAGAGCAGTTCGATGAAAAAGAAGCTTATCTCCAAAAGCTAACGTCGGCTAAAAGCCAAATTGAGGCAATCCAGAAAGAGATCGATTCGATCAATGCCGCGATTTTGGAAAAGCTATATCCTTTTGAATCGATATCTTTGGGAGATAAAGCAGCGGTGGACAGTATTGTAGACCGCTATAATGCCCTGAGCGAGTATGACAGGACAAAAATCGATCACTGGGAAGATGTCGTCAAGACCAAAACCAAGATCGACAATCTGTTGAGAGGCATTATCATTGCCGTCGTACTAATCGTTGTGGCCGGCGGAGTCGCAGTTTTTGTGGTGCTGCATGTCCGTAAGCGCCGCCGGAGTAAAGAGCTTGCTATGGAAGAACTGGCGAAGCAATACGCAGACGAGGACGACAAGTCCTAAAGCCGACGAGCGGAGAACCTAAAATGAAAAAAGACTTATTAGCGGTTTTGTTTGTCATTCTGGCAATTGCAGCCGTCGTCAACGGTACGCACATTCAGTCGGTAGACGAATATTATCTCACCCATATTGACGATATTACGCCGGAAAGCGAAACCGTCACGATCAGTATCCGCTGCGACACGATTTTGGACAATTGGGATGATTTGTGGCCGGAATTACAGTCTGATGAGTTTGTCCCGCCGGACGGAGAGATCCTTCCGGAAACGGAATATGTTCTTCGGGAAGGCGATACTGTGTTCGACATTCTGGACCGAGCGGTACGGTATAACCGTATTCAAATGGAATATCAGGGTGCAGACAAAAACAGCTTTGGCAGCGTGTATATACAGGGGATCCACTATCTGTACGAATTTTCCTGCGGCCCGCTGTCCGGCTGGATGTATCGTGTTAACGGAGTGTTTCCCAACTACGGCTGCTCAAAATATGAGTTGGAGGATGGAGATGTGATCGAGTGGGTATATACCTGTGACCTTGGAAAAGATGTCGGTTGTACCTGGATGGGCAATCAGGGGGAGGGGGCAGCGCAGTGAATACCTTTGCTTCTTATCACCCCGCCGTATTGATGGCGTATTTTATTGCGGTGCTGGCGGTCGCCATGTTTACTCAGAATCCGATCCTGCTCGTTCTGGCGCTGCTGAGCGGAGTGAGCCTTTGTACTCTGCTGGAACGGCCGAAAGACTTTTTGCATAATTTGGCCTTCTATATCCCGCTGTTTTTGATGATCGCGGTTACCAATCCAATGTTTTCTCACAATGGTGTGACGCCGCTGTTTTTTCTCAATGGAAATCCGGTGACAATGGAGGCGGTTCTGTACGGACTGGATATTGCAGCCATGCTGGTAGCCGTTATGTACTGGTTTAAATGCTACAACCACATTATGACAAGCGAAAAAATTCTGTTTCTGTTCGGCAAGGCGGTTCCAAAGCTCTCCTTGCTGTTGTCCGCGGCACTGCGGTTTGTCCCGTTATTCAAGGCGCAAACCAAAAAGATCCATCAGGCCCAAAAGGCAATGGGGCTGTATGCTTCAAACAGTTATGTGGATAAGCTGCGCAGCGGCGTTCGGGTTTTTTCCGCCGTATTGACCTGGTCGTTGGAAAATGCGATCGATACGGGAAGCTCCATGAAGGCTCGGGGTTACGGGTTAAAAGGGCGCAGTCATTTTGCCCTGTTCCGTTTCACGGCACGGGATGGCCTGCTTTCCGGAGCGGCAATTTTTCTGCTGGCTTTGGTCCTGCTGGGAACGGCGTTGAAAGAAACCGCTTTTTCTTTTTATCCAAGGATCACGGCGCTCTCATCCTCTCCGGTTGCGGTTCTGACTTATCTGGCGTTCGGTCTGCTGGCATTTCTTCCGTTTGTTCTGGAGATAGTGGAAAATATGCGTTGGAAAGCTTTGGTCTCCAGCGTTCCTAAACATTATAAAGCGCTATCCGTTTTGGATGCAGCGCCCGGAAAGGATGGCGGAAAATGAACCTGTTGCAGATCGAGAACCTAAGCTTTCAGTATCCGGATACGGAAAAGAAGGCGCTGGACAATATTTCTTTTCAGATAAAGAACGGCGAATTTATCGTTATCTGTGGAGAATCGGGCTGCGGGAAAACCACTTTGCTGAAAATGCTCAAACGGGAGCTGACGCCTCATGGAGAAAAAAGCGGAAGTATCCGTTATCAGGGTGTGAAGCAGGAAGAGCTGGATGACCGGACGGCAGCCTGTGAAATCGGTTATGTGCTGCAGAATCCGGAGAATCAGGTGGTGACCGACAAGGTATGGCACGAGCTGGCCTTCGGACTGGAAAGCCTGGGGCTTCCGACCGATGTTATTCGGCGCAGAGTATCGGAAATGGCAAGCTACTTCGGTATCCAGACCTGGTTCCGTAAAAGCACGAACGAGCTGTCGGGCGGGCAAAAGCAGATGTTGAATCTTGCCTCGATTATGGTCATGCAGCCGAAGATTCTGATTTTGGACGAACCGACCTCCCAGTTAGACCCTATTGCGGCGGCGGATTTCATTGCGACGCTGCAAAAGCTGAACCGGGAGCTGGGGCTGACGATCCTTCTGGTGGAACATCGTCTGGAAGAGGTTTTTCCCATCGCCGACCGTGTAATGATGATGGAGCAGGGAAAGATCCTGCTTTTTGATCGGCCTGCGGCCGTGGGCGCCCAGCTGAGAGATATTCGTGCCGACCATCATATGTTGGCCGGTTTGCCAAGCGCGGTACGGATATTCAACGCTCTGGAGGTAAAGGCGCCCTGTCCGCTGACTGTGAAGGAGGGCAGAGATTTTCTCTCTGAGCATTTCGGAAACACTGTCGATCATCTGGATATTCCGCCTTATAGCCATCGGGACGAGACCGCGCTGGAAATGAAAAACGTGTGGTTCCGGTACGAGCGGAATTTGCCCGATGTCCTGCGGGGCGTGACCTTTTCGGTGTATAGGGGAGAAACCTTCTGTGTCCTTGGTGGAAACGGCACGGGAAAAACAACGGCGTTAAGCGTTCTTGCTGGTTTGAATAAAACTTACCGAGGAAAGACGCTGATCAACGGTAAAAAGATAGGCGACTATAAGGGGAATGCCCTCTACCGCCGCAATGTGGCCTTGCTGCCTCAAAATCCCCAGACAGTTTTTCTTAAAAAGACGGTGAGGGAGGATTTTCAGGAAATCTGCAAGGTAATGGAATACAAAAAGGAAGAGCGGCAGGTTCTGATTGAAGAAATTTCCGGAAAGCTGGGGATCGGCCATTTGTTGGATCATCATCCCTATGACTTAAGCGGCGGAGAGCAGCAAAAGGCGGCTATGGCAAAAATGCTGCTGCTCAGGCCGAAAATTTTGCTGCTGGATGAACCGACCAAAGGAATCGACGCTTATTCCAAAGAAAACCTGTCCGGCATCCTTCACGACTTAAAAGCAGACGGAATTACCATTGTAATCGTTACTCACGATATAGAGTTTGCAGCGGTAAATGCCGACCGCTGCGCTCTCTTCTTTGACGGAGAAATCACTTCGGTTGATACCCCGGCCGCCTTTTTTTCCGGAAACAATTTCTATACCACAGCGGCCAATCGAATCGCCCGCCATCTGTATACCAACGCAGTTACCTGCGAGGATGTAGCGAAACTCTGCCGCTTGAATTCCGCAGTGCGCAAGCCGGAAAGCAGGGTTGTTCATGAATAGAGAAATGCGTTCTCCGAAAAAAATGATAGCTTCCTGTCTTTTGCTGATCGGCATTCCGCTGATCGTGTTCGGCGGCGCCATGCTTTTTCAGGAAAAGCACTATGCCTGGATCTCGTTATGTGTGGCGGTGCTGTCATGCCTGCCGCTGTTCCTTTGTTTTGAGCGCAGAGACTCCACCGCCAAGGAACTGATGACTCTTTCGGTGTTGGTGGCGGCGTCTGCAGCAGGCCGGTTTGCTTTTGCATGGGTGGCGGGGTTTAATACGGTGACGGCGGTTACGGTGATCGACGCTATGTATCTCGGACGGGAGGCCGGCTTTGTAGTGGGGTCGCTGTCGGCTGTGGTTTCCAACTTTTATTTTGGGCAGGGCCCCTGGACGCCGTTTCAGATGTTCGCCTGGGGAATTCTGGGCTTTTTAGCCGGCGTGCTGGCTCAGCCGCTGAAACGCCGTAAGGTGTGGATGTGTCTGTACGGTGTGCTGGCGGGAGTGCTGTTTTCTCTGATCATGGATGTTTGGTCCACGCTGTGGGCCAACGGCAGCTTTGACCTGTCGAGATATCTGGCGGCCTGCGTTTCCGCTCTTCCGTTTACGATTGAGTATGCGGTATCCAACGTTATTTTTCTGTTGCTGTTAGCAGGTCCTATTGGAGAAAAATTGGAGAGAATCAAACGAAAGTACGGACTGTTTGAATAAAAATTGTTTTGTATTTATGTTACGGCCGGTCTGCCTTATTGCGGCAGACTGGCTCTTTTTTTGAGTGCTTGGAGTGCCGTGAAGCACCAAATAACTTTCAAGTTTCCGGGATCCGGAACTGCTCCTAAAAATAAACTGCAATTTCATTGATTTCCATTGCATTTGGACCGTGTCTATGTCATTACAATATTGGTACATACACCAAAAAAGAAAAGGGAGGGGTATTTATAGCGATTACAAGTGCAAGCCTGCCCGCAAAAAGGCGGATTCTGACGGTCTGTGTGAGGCTGTTTCTGGAAAAGGGCTACAAAAAGACCACGCTGGCTGAAATTATTGAAAAGGCGGATGTGTCCTACAGTTCATTCCAAAACATTTTCCGGGCAAAAGACGGCGTGTTGACGGAACTGGTGGAGTTTATGTTTGAAAACCGGTTTGCTATGGCAAGAGGAGCAGCGGGTGCAAAGCTGCCGCCGGTCTGTGTTTACGCGGTCGAAACGGCGATCCAGATGACGCTGACGGAGCTGAACGAGAATTTGAGGGAAATCTACATCGAGGCATATACACAAAAGGAAGCGTCCGAATACATTTTTCAGGAGACGGCCAAGGAGCTGTACCGGATTTTCGGCCCGTACCTGCCGGAGCTGACAGCAAGCGATTTTTACGACATGGAGATTGGTTCGGC
>JAHZES010000056.1:0-292 GCA_019421725.1 Clostridiales bacterium
ACCCTGCCAGGTACTGTTTCCCGAATTCCGTACGGATGCCGTTCCACTGAAAAAGCCCCTTGGCATCCTCGCAGGCAGCCGCCATGGTGCTGAACTGCGCGGCGTCCCGAACAAAGGTACCCGAAAATTTGATATTTGTGTTTGGCGTATAAATGTTCACGCGCATCTTTTCGAAACGGTACTGCAGCTGACGCAGCAGCCCCTGAACGTTTTCGGCGTAGCGGTTGTACAGCGCGTAATCGTCATCGGCATAGTCGGTTCAATACCCGATCATTGCATCCTTATTGGCAGT
>JAHZES010000056.1:332-3621 GCA_019421725.1 Clostridiales bacterium
CGATCTGATCCACAGAATGCCGGTAAATCTCACTTGTTTGTGAAAAACTGATCGTTCTTACAGACTGCGAAAAGTAGATGCAGATCAAAAGTACGGGCAGCACCCCGACAAAAATGTAAAACAGGATCATTTGCCGTTGCAGAGGAAATCGAAAACGCTTCTTTTGCTTCATTGCAGGCAGCCCCTTTCCGGGTGTTGTGTCATGAGGTGTCGAGCTATACAAAATTTTGCAGGAAACTGACGGATAACCGTATTATATCATATACGAAAAAAAGAGTATACCCCAACAGACAGCGATCCCCCGGGCGCAGCGATCGTCTGCATCCGGGGGATTGCCGTTTCGCAGTTAAGCCGGGCCTTTCCAATGGCGCGGCCGTGTTACTCGGAGAGCCTTCTGCCCATCAGTACGCCCATAACGGAGGCCATCATCAGCCCGCGCGTCCATCCGCGGGAGTCGCCGAGGCAATGAAGCTGAGGAATGCTTGTTGCAAAAGAGGCGTCCATCTTAACGCGGTTGCTGTAAAATTTCAGCTCCGGAGAATAAAGCAGCGTTTCGTCCGAAGCAAAGCCGGGCACCACCTGATCGACAGCCTGAATAAAATTAATAATATTGACCATGGCGCGGTATGGCATCGCAGAGGTGATATCGCCGGCGACGGCGTCCGGCAGGGAGGGGCGCAGGTTGCTGTGCGTCAGCTCGTGCTGCCAGGTGCGCTTTCCGTCCAAAATATCGCCGTAGCGCTGCACCAGAATGTGACCGGCGCCAAGCATGTTGGTCAGTTCGCCGATTTTCTGTGCATAGGCGATCGGCTGGTTGAACGGTTCGGTAAAATTGTGCGAGCAGAGAATGGCAAGATTTGTGTTGTCGGACTTAAGCTCCTTGTAGGAATGGCCGTTCACCACGGCCAGGTGATTGTCATAGTTTTCTTGCGACACAAATCCGCCCGGGTTTTGGCAAAATGTGCGCACTTTATTTTTAAACGGACGCGGATAACCGATCAGCTTGGATTCGTAAAGCACGTTATTTACGCGCTCCATGATTTCGTTGCGTACCTCAACGCGTACGCCGATATCCACCGTTCCCGGTTCGTGCGCGATCTGATGGCTGGCGCAAAGCTGTTCCAGCCAATCGGCGCCCCGGCGGCCGGTTGCAATGACCGTATGTCCGGCAAAAATTTCAACCGATTGCGTGCCCTGCTTTGCCGCAACGCCGACGCAGCGCCCGTCCTTCAGGAGAACGTCCTCACATTCGCAGCCAAACAGAATTTCTACGCCGTTTTGCAGCAGGTGCTGCTCGATCGCAAGATAGATCTGCTGTGCTTTTTCGGTGCCGAGATGGCGGATCGGGCAGTCGACAAGCTTCAATCCCGCGCGGATGGCGTTGCGGCGAATTTCTTTGATTTCTTCCTTTTTCCCGATGCCCTCCACATGCGGGTCGGCGCCAAACTCCATATAGATTGAGTCGGTGTAGGAAATCGTTTCCTGTGCAAGGGTTTCGCCAATCAGCTGAGGAAGATCGCCGCCCACCTCGCAGCTTAGCGAAAGCTTTCCGTCGGAAAAGGCTCCCGCGCCGGAAAAGCCGGTCGTAATGGCGCAGGGCTGGCACCCCATGCAATGGCCGGTCTGATGCTTTGGGCAGCGGCGCTGCTCAATGGCCTTTCCTTTTTCGAGCAAAATTATTTTTTTCCTGCTGCCTCGGCGAAGAAGCTCCAACGCTGTAAAAATTCCGGCAGGCCCCGCGCCGACGATCACGACATCACAAGTCATGCAAAAACCTCCTTAAAAAATAGCAGAAAAAACTGCCCCGCTGCCTATAACATTCCCGCAAACCGCGGAATTGTTCATAGTCAACTGAGGGCAGTTGGTAGACACATTCATCCATCACATGAATTTATATGACAATCACACAATGAGTGATTATAGCGGAAAGCCTGCAAAAAGTCAAGCATCACCGCTGAACCTTCAAATCCTTGATGGAGGCAAAGAAATCGAGCAAGGGTTTTTCTGCAGGATACTGCTGCGTGTCGCCGGGGGAGACGATCTCGACCGTGCCGTTCTTCATTGCGGCAATGACGAGATTGTTGCCGAAGTCTTTCATATAAGCGACGCTGCGCCAGTCGGAAACGGAGCCGATCGATTCAAAGGAGAAGGCGTTTCCGTTGTCGGTGTGCTCTTCTGTGCAAAGGAATACCTCATTGGAGGCGGACAAAAACAGCCTGCCGTCCCGCATTTGTGCAATATTTTCCTTCAGAACCTCGCACTTGCCTTTGATATCGGCGAAGCAGAGCGTTCCGTCCGCACGAAGTAAATAATATCCTGCCGGGTCCGCTGTGATCAAAGCGGGGTACGCGGAAACAATGCTGCTGTATGCCGAAAAATCAAACCTTTCGTCTGTGCAGTACAGGGTTCCGTCCGGTTTCAGCCAAAGGATTCCGTCGATTACAACGGCCCCGGCCTCTTCGGCAGAAAGCGGAGCCGATTTGCTCGCAAGCTTCGAGCCGCTGGTGTCAATGCTGAAACAGGTATCCGCCGAATAAGCCCAGGGGTAGCAGACCTCTCGCGCAGCAACGGACGGAACTGCAAGAACATTTGTCCACGATGCCAAAATGGCGGCGGCTTCTTTTTTCAGCTGGTCATAGGCGGCTTCGTTTCCGCTGGGAACCGATTCAAGGTGCATTCCGCAGAGTTTTCCTTCCGAAATGACACCGTTCCAGTTCAACACAGCGGTGGAGATGTTTTTTGTGACGCCAAAGCGTTCGTGAAGGTATTTTCCGTAATCGTCCACAGCGATGGAACGGTCGGAGGTTTCCCATCGGCGTCTGGCGCAGGCTTCGTCTGTGACCAGTGTTCCGTCCTTCGTGATGTACTCTCCGTAGCTGATCGTGTCAAAATCGATCATTTGGTCGATCTCCAGCTCAAGCTTCTCTGCAGCCTCGGAGGGAGCGGGCAGAGCGGAAGAGGGAGCTTCTGCGGAAGAGGCAGGGAGAGAAGTGACCGGCGCTTCGGAGGAAGCCGTCGGAGAAGAAGAGGTGCAGGCACAGAAGGTCGCTGCAAGCAGAGCGCAGAGAAGCAAAGCGGAAAAACGTTTCATCGGGTACATCTCCTTTTGTTTTTTATTCCCAGGCCACCTTCAAGTCTTTGATGGAAGCCAGAAAATCGAGCAGGGTTTTTGAAGCGTCGCCGGGGGAGACGACCTCCACCGTGCCGTTCTTCATCGCGGCGACAACGGTGTCTCCGTTCAGCTGTTTCAGATAAGCGACGTTGTGCCAATCGGAAACGGAGCCGATTT
>JAHZES010000056.1:3657-11192 GCA_019421725.1 Clostridiales bacterium
GGTATCTATTTTGACAACGTTTTGCGCTGCGGTGTATTTTGCCTCTCCGTCGGTCACGATCAGCGTTCCGTCGTTCAGAAGACAGGTGATAAAGCCGCTCTCCTGTGTAATGTACTGAAACGGATTGCCGGAAAACGCGGCGACGTTTGATATTTTTGAAAAATCGCTGTCCGGTTCTCCGCTGATCGGTTCAAAACAGGATCTGCCGTCCGGCTTTAATCCCAGAATACCGCCGTCTGTAGCCGTACCGTAATAGCATGCCGAGACAACGTTCCAGCCATCCGGTTTTGTCACGGTACTGCTGTCGATATAACCGACAGAGCCGTCCGAAAAAATGGCTCCCAGAAAGCCGCCGCCGTGTGAATCTAATACAAAAGTGCTCCGAACCTTTGGCAAGGAGGACAAAAAGGATTTGATCTCTTTTCGTTCTTTATCCCATTCGGCCTGTGAGTCGCTGTCTATGCAGGGACGGTAATAATCGGTTACGTGGATTTTTCCGTCAATTATAAAAACGTCCCACGCGTAATCCATTGCGGAAGAGATTCCAACCGTTTCCGGTGAAAGCCCAAGATGGATGAACTGCAGCTGGTAATCGGCATCATCAAAGTATTTGCGGTTGACGATCAGCTTGCCCTGTTGGTTAATGTATTGGCCCGTGCTGATCGTGTCCAGCCCGAGCGTCCGGTCGATCTCCAGCTCCAGCTTTTCTGCAGCCTCGGAGGAAACAGGCAGAGCGGAGGAGGGAGCTTCTGCGGAAGAAGCGGGGAGGGAAGAGGCCGGCGCTTCGGAGGAAGCCGTCGGAGAAGAAGAGGTGCAGGCACAGAAGGTCACTGCCAGCAGCAGGCAGAGCAGCAAAGCGGAAAAGCGTTTTAGGCGGGTCGTATGTGACAACGGAGAGTTTGCTATGAGCTTACATAGTAGTGCTGCTTTCATCAGGCAAAACCTCGCTCCAATATATTTGCAGCCCTCTCTTCGAATAACTGCATTTCCATTATAAGGCTGATCTTCCAGTGCGTCAAGATAAGTTTGGACAATTTCAAACAAAAAAGGACGAATTGTTAAAAACAAAACGTGAAAAAGGCGCAGCTTAAAATAAGAAAGCCACGCCTGAAATATATTGTTTTTCCTGCTGCTTACCATACGCTTTTCAGTGAAGGAGTCAGCGCTCCTTCTGTGCGGAGGGAAGCTCTCCGATGTATTTTTTGTATTGGCGTGCAAAGTACGATGGGCTGTTATATCCGCATGCTTCTGCGCACTCGGCAACGGTGCAGTCTCCGGCGGAAAGCATGGTTCTTGCGCTGCGGCAGCGCTGCAAATTCAGGTAATCGATGATCGTCTGGCCGGTCGCTTCCCGAAAGGTTCGGCAAAGGTAATATTTGCTGAATCCGGTTGCAGCGCAGATGTCGTCCAGTGTCAGCGGGTGAGCATAGTTCTGGGAGATATAACGGATCGTATGCTTTACCATGTCGATTCTGCGCGGAGAGTGCTCCGCTTCACGGTTGTCGGGGGCCGACGCCAGAAAGCCGCGGCAAAGCCGGAGCAGCAGCTGCAGAACCTCGCTTTTGATCGCTGCGCTGCCGAACGGAAGCCTGCCGTTCATTTCGGAGTCAATGAGGAAAAAGGCGTCCGTCAGCGTTTTGTCGCGTACAACGGGCATAAAGTTCAGCCGGGAAACAGGAAACCCGAAGCTGTCGCAGAATTCGCGGTCGATAATCAGGCAGTAATACCGGCAGCCGGGCGCAGGCGAATAGACGGCGTGCAGATGGTTGGAATTGATCACAGCAATCTCGCCGGCAGAGACCGGAATGCGCAGATCGTCGGAAAAAACCGTTGCACTGCCCTCCAGAAAGCACAAAAGCTCCAGCCCTTCGTGCCAGTGGAACGAAGAGCAGGGCGAAACGCTGTAAACGCGATCCTTATGAAAAATGATCGGAAAATTCGGATCGGCGTGAATGTGATTTTCATAAAATGTGATTTTCATAATGCACAAAGTTTTCTGCCTTCTCAGGCGTCAGAAGAGGTGTACGGCGTTTTTTCATTCCGGGATTCCTTTCGGCAGGCATCGTCCGGCCCGCAGATCGATCAGAGCAAGATTGTTCTATTCCTCAGCAAGATTTTGTCTTTCTTTGCTTCTGCTGTTACTATATAATGAAAACAGGCAAATGTCAAACAAAAATTAACGGAGGTCTTTGCGATGTATCCTTTTTCCATCGGAGTTATGCTCAACAGCTTTCGTCTGAGCGTTCCGGAAGCATTGAAAAAAGCGTCGTCTCTCGGTGCGCAGGGCGTTCAGATCTATGCAACACGGGGAGAAATGGCGCCGGAAAATCTGGTTGGCGCCAAGCGCCGCGAGCTGCTTGACATGGTCAAGTCGAACGGCCTGACGATTTCTGCCCTCTGCGGCGATCTGGGCCGCGGCTTCGGCAACGCAGAACTGAACCCGGGGCTGATCGAGAAATCCAAACGCATTCTGGATCTGGCAAAGGAGCTGGAAACCAATATCGTCACGACCCATATCGGCGTTGTGCCGGAGGATCCCTCTCACGAGCGCTACAAGGTCATGCAGGAGGCCTGCTTTGAGCTGAGCCGCTACGCCGATTCCATCGACGCGCATTTTGCGATCGAGACCGGGCCGGAACGCGCCAAAACGCTGAAAAGCTTTCTGGAAGCATTGCATTCCACCGGTGTTGCCGTTAACCTTGATCCGGCAAATCTCGTCATGGTGACGGGGGACGACCCGGTTCAGGCGGTGTATACCCTTAAGGATTATATTGTCCATACACATGCCAAGGACGGCCGCAAGCTGCTCGACAAAGACCCCGAGATCATCTACGGCCTCAAGGAGGAGCCCGTTACCTCCGATGCTGCGTTTATCGAGGTCCCGCTTGGCGAGGGCAGTGTGGATTTCCAGAATTATCTCAAAGCGCTCAACGAAATCGGCTACAAAGGCTTCCTCACCATCGAGCGCGAGGTCGGCGAAAATCCGGTTGCCGATATCCAGCGCGCGGTCGAATTCCTGAAGGCCAGAATTTAACGGTTTCAAGGCAAAATGTAAATCGTGCCGCAAACGCGATGCTCTGCGATATAGGAAATAGATTTTAAAAGGAGCGTATCAGTATGAAAATTTCTGCCAGTACTTACAGCTTTATGGGAGCGATCCGGGACGGCCGCATGACGCAGTTTGACTGCATTGCAAAGGCCAAGGAGATTGGTTTGGACGGAATTGAGTACACCGACCTGCAGGTTCCGGACGGAGTGACCGAGGAGGATTTTGCAAAACAGCTACGCGAGGAATCTGAAAAGCTTGGAATCCCGATCGTCAGCCACACCATCGGTGCCGACCTGCTTACCGGCAGCAACGGCGATCTGGATGCCGAAGTGGCGCGTCTCTGCCACAAGGTAGATATCGCCGCCATCCTTGGCGCCGGGCTGATGCGCCATGACGCCACCCGCGGTTTTGCCGAGGGGACCCGCGGCTGGCGCGGATTCGATCAGGCGCTGCCGCGTCTGGTGGAAGGAATTCGCCGCGTCACAGAGTACGCAGCGTCCAAGGGCGTTCGTACCATGTCGGAAAATCACGGTTTCTTTGCGCAGGATTCCGATCGTGTGGAAAAAATGGTGAATGCGGTTGCAAACGATAACTACGGCCTGCTGGTCGACATCGGCAACTTTACCTGTGCAGATGAAGATCCGGCGATTGCAGTCGGCCGTGTTGCGCCGTATGCTTTCCATGTCCATGCAAAGGATTTCCACATCAAGAGCGCGATGGAGCCGAACCCCGGTGCAGGATTTTTCCGTTCCCGCAACGGAACCTATCTGCGCGGCGCTATCATCGGCCAGGGCAACGTGCCGGTGCTGCTTTGCCTGACCGCGCTGAAAAAGGCCGGCTACGACGGTTATGTTTCCATTGAGTTTGAAGGCTCCGAGGATTGCCTGTACGGCATCGCTACCGGGCGCGATAACCTCAAGCGTTATATCGCGATGATCGAAGAATAATCCCGGCCGCTTTTCTTTTCAAAAAATAGACGGTGTCTGCTCTGTTTCGGATTTTTAAAATCCGTACGGAGCGGGCGCCGTTTTTTGTTTTGGTACGCAGGATCCGACCTTTTCTGCATATCAGATCGGGTATGCTTGTTTTGAGAATTAATGGGATTTCGTTTTGGCGTGTATATTTTCGCAGAAGCAGGGCAAAATAGCGCGAAGCGCAAAATTGAGAACCGACGAAAGGAAACGGATGTGCAATGGAACTCAGGCAATCGCAAACCACACTGACTGCGATGCTGGAAGGCGAGCTGGATCACCATTCCGCCAAAGCAGCAAGAGAACGTATCGACGCAGCGGTGGAGAAAAACCATATTCAGTTGCTGCAGCTGGATTTTTCCGGCGTTTCGTTTATGGATAGCTCCGGTATCGGGTTGATCCTTGGCCGGTATCGACTGATGCAATCGGCAGGCGGCGCACTGGAGGTCGTTCATACGCCGCCGCAGCTGGAAAAGCTGATGCGGCTGGCAGGGCTTTCACAGCTGGACGTGATTCGGAAAAGCGCGGAAAATAAAGGAGGAGATCGGAATGATACAGCCAATTAACGAAATGCGCCTGACCGTTCCGAGCCGTTCGGCAAACGAAGCGTTTGCGCGGGCTTCGGTCGCGGCGTTTATCGCTCAGCTTGACCCGATGGTGGAGGAGCTTGCGGATATTAAAACCGCTGTTTCAGAAGCAGTGACAAATTGCATCGTTCATGCCTATCGGGAATCGGCCGGACTGATCTACATAACCTGCCGCATTTTTGAGGACGGCAGAGTGCAGATCCGGATTCGGGATCGCGGCTGCGGCATAGAGAATATTGCGCAGGCGATGGAGCCGCTTTATACAACAGCCGGCGGCGAACGGGCGGGCCTTGGTTTCGCGGTGATGCAGAGCTTTACGGACAAGCTGCGCGTGCAGTCGCAGCACGGAAAAGGTACCACTGTCATCATGGAAAAAACCATCCGCCGCCGCCCATGAACCGGGAGGAGCGCGACCGCTTTATTTCTGAAAACATTGGGTTGGTGCACAGCTGCGCCAACCGTTTTCGCGGCCGCGGAATGGAGTATGACGATTTATTTCAGGCAGGATGTCTTGGGCTTGTCAAAGCGGTAGATGCGTTTGACAGCTCACGCGGCGTTCGTTTTTCAACATACGCCGTGCCGGTGATCCTCGGCGAAATTCGCAGACTGTTTCGGGATGGCGGCACCGTTAAGGTCGGCAGGACCCTGAAGGAACTCTCGCTCCGGGCTACCCGGGAGGCGGAAGCCTTTCGCAGGGAGACCCAGCGCGAGCCGACCGTTGCCGAGCTGGCCGATCGGCTGGGAGTGGAGCCTGCCGAGGCGGCGCAGGCACTCGGCGCAGCAATACCGCCGCTCTCGCTGACGCAGAACGACGACGAGGGCGGCGGCCAGATGGATATCAGTGTGGATTCTCATGAGGAAAAAATTGCAGAGCTGCTTTCCCTGCGTCAGGTAGTCTGCGAGCTGGAGCCGCGCGACCGAAAAATTGTGGTAATGCGTTTTTTCCAAAGCAAAACGCAGACGCAGACCGCAGAAGCGCTCGGAATGACTCAGGTGCAGGTGTCGCGCAGAGAAAAAGCGATCCTCAGCACCATGCGGGCCAAGCTGACCGGATGAGAGATCAGCAGTTTGTTTCGGTGTCCTCCAGAACGGAGGTGCAGTGCGGGCAGCGGGTGGCGTCAATTGCAATTTCACTCTTGCAGAAGGGGCAAACCTTTGTGGTGGGAGCTTTCGTGGCCTCGGGAGCTTCCAACTTTTTGCCCAGCGAGAGCAGCTTGTTTAACCCGCGCAGGAACAGGAAGATCACCATTGCCATCAGAAAGAAATTGATTACGGCGGTCAAAAAAGAGCCGTATTTGATTTCAACCCCGCCAATGTTCAGGACCCAGCTGGAAAAATCCTCTTTTGCAATCAGGCCCAGCAGGGGAGAGATAATGTCGCCGACCAGTGAGTTGACAATGGTCTGGAACGCGCCGCCGATAATTACGCCGACTGCAAGGTCGATCACATTGCCGCGCAGTGCAAATTTTTTAAATTCGGACAAGAATTTTTTCATGGGAAGCACTCCTATTCTTTTTCGCCGCCCGCAGGGCGGTCGTTTTATTTTACGGTGCTTTGCCGTTCGGGGCAGAAACACCTTCCAGTCCAAAAGAAGGAATAAAAGCCCTGCTTGCAGAGGAACGCTCCTGCACAAAGCCGTCCAACCCAAGCGCAAACAGGCGGTTCAGAACTTTTTCATATTCGCGGCGGGTGATTTTGCGGTTGATTTCCGGAAATTCCGCTGCGCGTCCGCAGGGAAGGTATTGTGCCATCAGGCTTACGGGGACGCCGGGCAATGCTTCTGCCAACCATTCGAGCGCGGCAACGGAGTTGCGGGTGTTGCCCGGCAGGATCAAATGGCGTACGATCATGCCTTTCTGCAGGATCCCGCGTTCATCATAAAGGCAGGCAGGCTGCTGCCGGTGCATTTCAAGCAGAGCGGCCTTTGCGGCCTCTGGATAATCGGGTGCGGCCGAATAGCGTTCGGCGGGTTCGGTCAACGCATACTTGAAGTCCGGCAGGTAAATGTCTACAAAGCCTTCCAGCGAACGGAGTGTTCCTGTTGATTCATAGCCGCTGCAATTGTAAACAACAGGAACGGGTGGGCGATACAGCTTCAGCGCTTCCAGCACAGCCGGAGCGAAGTGTGTTGCCGTTACCAGATTGATGTTTTCCGCGCCCTGTTCCACCAGACGGCGGAAAATGTCGCTCAGTTCGGAAGGAGAAATGTACTTGCCGAAATTTTGCCGGCTGATAAAGTCATTTTGACAGAAAACGCAGTGAAGGCCGCATCCGGAAAAAAATACGGCGCCGGAGCCGCGTTTGCCGCTGATGCACGGTTCTTCCCAAAAATGCAGGGCGGCCCTCGCTACAGCAGCCGTGCTGCCCATCTTGCAGATGCCATTGCCGGCCTCTGCGTTCCTCTGCGCAGCGCAGTGCCGTGGACAAAGATTACAGCTTTGAATCATATTTCAGCGATCCCGCCCTTTCGTTACGCCGGTTCAACGGGAGAAACGGTCGTGCCGGCCGGCTGCTCCGCCTGTACCTTTTCCGCAGACTGTTCTGGAACGATACGGCGGCGAACGCGGACTCCGTCGAAGCGCTGCTGAAATTGTGCAAAGGCATGAAAGCTCTTTTGGCATGCCGCACAGTAAAATTTGGCCCGGAACTGCTTGCCGCGCAATGCCCACGGTTCCAGCTCGTTCAGCCTGCCGCCACATTCCGGGCAGCGGAACCGCAGTTTGTTCCGATTGATCAGCGGGTGGGAAAGGTCGGTAAGGTATTTGTTTTTAAAGGCCAGCCGGCGGAAAAAATCATCGTCCGCCTGCGTAAAAAAGGGCTTTAACGTTTCCGGGTCATAAACTGTGCGGAAACATTCTGCTGAAAGAATGCTTTCGTCGATCGCACGGTGCAGCGCCATGGCGCTGGCGTCAATGGAAAGTGCTTCTG
>JAHZES010000057.1:0-6189 GCA_019421725.1 Clostridiales bacterium
CCCTTTGGAGCTCGGACTTTCCTCAGATGCTGCCTTTCGGCGTTGCACGCGCAGCGGTTCAGCCTGCTCGCAGCTGTTATTTTACAGCAAAACACGGCGCTTTGTCAATCAAAAATGCGGCAGGAGCGCTTTTCGGCACAATCTGCGTAATTTTTTTTAAAAGGATTCGCAAACGGAGCAAAATAGTATATAATAGAAAAAAGACTATACCGGGGAGCAATACCCCGTTTGGAGGCAGGATTTGGATGGACAGCAGAGTAAAAGCGTTTTTTGATTCCGTCAAAGGAAAGCGGGTTACATTTTGCGGCGTGGGCGTCAGCAACGCGCCCCTGGTCGAGATGTTCGGCAAAAAAGGAGCCATCGTTACAGTGTGCGACCGCCGTTCCCGCGAACAGCTCGGAGAATTGGGAGACCGGTTCGAACGGCAGGGAGTGACGCTTTGTTTAGGAGACGGATACCTTGATCATCTGGATGCGGATATTATTTTCCGCACGCCGGGAATGCGGTTCTATATGCCGGAGCTGACCCGTGCACGCCGTGACGGAATGGCTGTCACCAGTGAATTGGAGGTATTTTTTGACCTTTGTCCCTGCCCGATTTATGCCGTGACCGGCAGCGACGGAAAAACAACGACGACGACCGTAATTTCCAAAATGCTGGAAGCACAGGGCAAACGGGTCCACCTGGGGGGAAATATCGGCCGGGCGCTGCTGCCGCTGGTCGAGGAGATTCGCACGGAGGATGTCGCCGTGGTGGAGCTTTCCAGCTTTCAGCTGATTTCCATGCGGCGCAGCCCGAAGGTGGCGGTGATTACAAATATCTCTCCGAATCATCTGGATATGCACAAGGATATGGCTGAATACGTCAATGCAAAGAAAAATATTTTCCTGCATCAGAACGCGTTTGGCAAGGCCGTTTTTAATGCGGATAACGAGATCACCGCGTCGTTTGCCGGCGAGGCGCGCGGGCAGGTGCTGCAGTTCAGCCGCCGGCACCCGGTGGAAGCGGGCGCGTGGCTGCGGGAGGACGGCATGATGATGATGACGCATGCGGGGGCAGAGACCGAGCTGTTCCCAGCCGCCGAAATTAAGATTCCGGGCAACCATAATATTGAAAACTATCTTACGGCCATTACCGCCGTATGGGGAGACGTTTCGGTGGAAAATATGCGTCAGGTCGCGCGGGAGTTCCCCGGTGTGGAGCATCGTGCGGAATTTGTACGCGAGCTTGACGGCGTGCGTTATTACAACGATTCCATTGCGACCACGCCGTCGCGCACCATTTCGGGGACTCTTTCGCTGTTTGACCGGAAGATTATCCTGATTGCCGGCGGCTACGATAAAAAGATCCCCTTTGAGCCGCTCGGCCCGGCGGTTGCCCAAAAAGTAAAGACGCTGATCTTGCTGGGCGCCACCGCGCCGAAGATCGAGGCGGCGGTTACCGGTTGCTCCGAATACCGGCCGGGCTGCCCGGAGATCGTTCACGTGGAAAATCTGGAGCAGGCGGTCAAAACAGCGCATGAGGTCGCCCGCCCGGGCGATATTGTTTCACTTTCGCCGGCGTGCGCCAGCTTTGACCAGTTTCCCAATTTTGAAACGCGGGGAGAAAAATTCAAGGAGTATGTTTGTGCGCTGTAAAACGAAATGCGCGGCAGCCGAAGCAGGGGAGGAAGTTTTTTGTATACGGAAGGATCTCGGGAAGAACTGAAAAAGCTGGTTTTTTCGCTTTGCAGCGCGGAAGGCGTTGCGGGCTGTGAGGAGAATGCAGCGGCGCTCGCGGAGGCGCTGCTGCGGAGATATACCGACCGAATCAGCCGCAGTCCGCTCGGAAGCGTGACGGCGATGCTGGGAGAGGGAGAGCGCTGCCTGCTGCTGGACGCGCACCTTGACCAGATCGGGCTGGTAGTGACCAATCTGTTGGAGCGCGGTTTCCTGCGTTTTTCGCGCTGCGGAGGAATAGACCGCCGTGTCTTGATCGGCAAGCCGGTCGTTATTTTGGGGCGCAGACGCGTGCGCGGGATCATTTCCAGCATTCCGCCGCATTTGGCAAAGGCAGCGGACGACAAGCTGCCGGAGATGGAAGAGATGATGATCGATACGGGTCTTGCGGAGGACGAGCTGAAAGAGCTGGTTGTTCCCGGAGACCGTATTCTGATCGAGGCGGAGCCGGTCTCGCTGCTGAACGACCGTGTCGCAAGCCCCGCTCTGGACGATCGGTGCAGCATGGCGGCGATCCTTCGCTGCTTGGAGCTGCTTCAGGGAAAACAGCTGCCATGCCGTTTGGCGGTGCAGTTTTCCGTTCAGGAGGAAACCGGGGGCTCCGGTGCGGAAACAGGGGCCTTTGCGCTGCAGCCGGATGAAGCTATTGCGGTTGACGTTTCTTTTGCCCAGGGCCCCGGCGTGCCGGAAAAAATTGTTGCCCGGTTGGGAGAAGGTCCGTTGATCGGGATATCTCCGGCGCTTTCCCACAGGATGAGCAAGGTGTTGGAGGAGCTGGCGCAGGAAAATGGAATTCCGTATCAGCTGGAGGTCATGGGCGGCGCAACCGGCACCAACGCCGATAATATTGTGCAGGCAGGCGGCGGCGCGGTAACCGGGCTGGTCTCGATAGCACAGAGAAGTATGCACACCGCAGTGGAGATCGTATCGCTTGCGGATGTGGAAGCGACGGCGCAGCTGCTGGCTGCTTATGTACTGAAAGGCGGTGTGTGCAATGGGTGATTTTGGCTTACTGCAGAGGCTTTGCGATTTGCGTGGAATTTCCGGGCGGGAGGAAAAAGTCCGCAAGGAAATTTTAAAGGAGATCCCGTCGGACTGCTCTGTTTCGGTCGATCCGCTCGGCAGTGTGATCGTAGAAAAAAAGGCAGAAAACGCCCGGCATGCAAGTTGATGATCTGTGCACATATGGATGAGGTCGGGCTGGTTGTGACCTCGGTGACTGGCGACGGATTACTGCGGTTTGCGACGGTCGGCGGTATCGATGAAAAGGTGTTGGCAGGCATCCGGGTAGAGGTCGGCGACCGTGCGATCCCCGGCGTCATTGTCGTTAAACCGATTCATCTTTGCGAAAAGGACGAGGCGGGCAAGCCTGTTCCGATGGATTCGCTCCTGATCGACATCGGCGCGGCAAGTAAGGAAGAGGCGGAGGCCGCTGTGCGCCCCGGCGACGAGGTAACGTTTGCCGCCCGGTTCGACGCAGAAGGCGCCGTGCTGCGGGGGAAAGCGCTGGACGACCGCGCCGGCTGTGCATTGATGCTTAAAATGCTTCGGTCGGAAATGGAGTATGATACTGTTTTTGTATTCAATGTTCAGGAAGAGATCGGGCTGCGTGGTTCCCGCGCGTCGTCGTTTACGGTTGCGCCGGATGCTGCGATCGTGCTGGAATCGACCACTGCGGGCGATCTGGCAGGGGTTCCGGCGGAAAAATGCGTTTGCCGCATGGGCGGCGGTGCGGTCGTCAGCTTTATGGATCGCGCCACAATTTACGACAAAAAATTTTACGGGCTCGCATTCCGGACTGCGGAGGAATGCGGCGCCGCGGTGCAGCCGAAGCTCGCCGTGGCGGGCGGGAACGACGCAGGAGCGATCCACGTCTCCCGCGGAGGGGTGCGTACGCTGGCAATTTCATTGCCGTGCCGC
Source organism: Clostridiales bacterium (assembly GCA_019421725.1). Lineage (GTDB taxonomy): Bacteria > Bacillota > Clostridia > Oscillospirales > Acutalibacteraceae > CAKXIK01. Next base: position 3,639 of record JAHZES010000057.1, read on the forward strand.
TATCTGCATGCGCCGATCGGCATGATCGCCAAAGCGGATTACGAATCGGCGCTGCGATTGACCGCAGCCTTGGCGGAAAAGATCGCGGGAGGCGTTGAGTGATCCGTTTGGTGCAGGCCGAAGACCGTGCCCTGCGGAAATTTTGTCAGGAGAGTGCGTTCGGCTGCCGGATTTTGACGGCTGCCGAATGCTACCCGATGGCTTCGTTTGCCGCGTTCTGGACGCAGTGGGACAGCGGAAAAATCTGCGCTGCCGTTTCGAGGATAGAAAGCGACGGTACCGTTTGCTGCGGCAGCCTGTCCGCAGAGCAGCGGGAGGAATTGGCGCTTTTCGTGCAATCGCTTGGTATGCGGAGCGTGTTGGCCCCCGAGGGCGCTCTCCCGCCGGAGCGCATGCGGGGCTCGGGCGCGGTGATGCGTTTTTCGGGGAATGCCATGCCGGAGGATTCGGCTGCGGAGCCGGTTTCATCCGCAAGGGAACTGGCAGGGCTGTTTTCCCGCTGCTGCGGAACCGGATTTGACTTTTCCGGTGATGACGCAGCGTATGTGGATCTTTCACACCGGCTGCGCCACGGATTTTGCCGTGCGGTCGGAGTCCGCAGCGCGTGCGGGGCTCTTTGCGCGGCAGCAATGACCGTGGCCGAAAGCGAAACGGAAGCCGTGGTCGGCGGCGTTTGCACCTTGCCGGAATACCGCGAAAGAGGACTGGCTTCGGCGGCGGTGCAGAGCCTTTGCACTATGCTGAAAAATGAAAACAGAAATATTTTTTTGTTTGCCGGCCGGGAGAGGATTCCGTTTTACAGTCGGCTTGGTTTTACCTGCTGCGGAGGATGGGAACAGTGTTGAATCCCAGATTCCGGCAGCTCTATTTTGATGCGGAAAGGGAATCTTATTGATGCAGGAGCTTTTTCATTTCGACAAGCCTGTTCTTGACGCTGCAGCCAGAGCGATGGAAAACGGACGGGAGCAGTTTGAACAGATCGACCGTGTAACGGAATACAACCAGCGTAAAATGCTGAAAGCGTTTATTGATAACGGCGTCAGCGAAAGCCATTTTACCGCTTCCACCGGGTACGGCTACGGAGACCGCGGCCGCGAGGTGATCGACGCGGTATTTGCGCAGGCGGTGGGGGCGGAGGACGCGCTGGTGCGTCATAATTTTGTCAGCGGGACCCACACGCTGACCGTTGCGCTGTTCGGCGTGCTGCGGCCCGGCGATACGATGCTTTCCGTTACGGGGCTGCCGTATGACACGCTGCACGGAACCATCGGTCTCGACAAAAAATCAACGGGGAGCGGAACGCTGCGGGACTTTGGCATCCGTTACAGGCAGGTGGAGTTGACAGCGGAAGGAAAACCCGATCTGCCCGCGATCGAGCGTGCGGTTGAGCCGGGACTGAGGATGGCGTATATTCAGCGTTCGCGCGGTTACAGTCTTCGTCCTTCGCTTCGTGTGGAGGAAATTGCCGAGATCGTGCGGATTGTGCGCAAAAAAGCGCCGCGCTGCATCGTTATGGTGGACAACTGCTACGGTGAGTTTGTGCAGGAGCAGGAGCCTGTCGCGTTTGGAGCGGACCTGATCGCCGGTTCACTGATTAAGAATCCGGGCGGCGGAATCGCGCCCACGGGAGGGTACATTGCGGGCAGGCACGACCTGGTGGAGCTTTGCGCGGGCAGACTGACAACGCCCGGCCTTGGCCGTGAGCTGGGCGCTACGCTCGGCCACAGCCGCGAATTGTTTATGGGAATTTTCAATGCGCCCCACGTTACCGGCGAAGCGCTGAAAACCGCCGTTTTTGCCGCCGAGCTTTTTTCTTCGTTCGGTTACCGGGTCACGCCCCGGCCGGGCGAGGCGCGCGGCGATATCATTCAGGCGGTCGTGCTTGAAAATGCTCCCGGGTTGATCGCGTTCTGCAAGGGGATGCAGCAGGGAGCTCCGGTGGACTCTTTTGTTACGCCGGAACCGTGGGATATGCCGGGCTACGACAGCAAGGTCATCATGGCGGCGGGCGCGTTTACCAACGGCGCTTCGGTGGAGCTTTCTGCCGACGGCCCCCTGCGCGAGCCGTTTGCGGCGTGGATGCAGGGCGGGCTGAACTTTCACAGCGCGAAAACAGGTGTGATGCTGGCGGCACAGTCCATGCTGAAGGCCGGAGCGCTTAAAAATGCCTGAATAGGCTGCTTTCCCTTCACCTTCGGGACCGATCCCTTTTTATTGACAAGTTTTTTTGAATTGTTTATACTAAAAACGTATTGCTCAGAAAAAAGAGGGCCGCATATACGGCCGGCAGGAAAGGACGGGAGCACTTGAAAAAGCCGGAAAAGCCGAAGTTCAATACCGTGCTCAACGTTGTATTTTTGGCGTTTTCTGTGGGGATGCTGCTGTACTTTGCTTTTTCGGACGGCGGCCTTGCCGATTTGATGAAATACATCGATGACTTTTCCACGGGCTGGCTGCTGATGGCGTTCGGCTGCATGATTTTGCAGCTGCTTGTCGATGCCTGGCTGACCTGTCTGATCGTGCGTATTTCCTGCCCGGATTACAGCTTTGG
>JAHZES010000057.1:6199-9755 GCA_019421725.1 Clostridiales bacterium
TGATGGTGGGGCAGTTTTACAACAGCGTTACGCCGATGGGTGTTGCGGCAAAGCCCATGCAGATCTATTCACTCAGCCGTCAGCGTGTCAGCGTGGGCGATGCCAGCGCGGCGATGGTGCAAAAATATTTGATTTATCAATTTACGCTGGTTTTTTATTCGCTTGGGCTGCTTTTGGCGCGTTATTCCTTTTTCAGCAGGCAAATACCGGACTTAATGCTGCTTTCGGCGGTCGGCTTTTTGGTGCAGGCATCCATTATTGTGCTGCTGATGCTCTTTTCTAAAAGTCAAAAAATGACCAGGACCATTATCGAAATGGTTTTTTCGCTGCTGAAAAAGCTGCATCTGGTCAAGGATCCCGAAAAATCGGTGCGCGAAATTTCGGAGCAGCTGGAGTCCTTTCACGAAAATTTTCAAACGATCCTCCGCCATAAAAGACTGTTGGTCGGTTCGTTTTTGCTTACCTTTTTGCAGATGACGCTGTATTACGCTGTTTCCTACTGCATTTACCGCGCGTTTTTCCTCAGCGAGGCAACGCTGTTTGACATGATTGCCGCGCAGGCGGTGGTGAATCTTGCCTCCTCCTTTATGCCTTTGCCGGGTGGTACCGGCGCGGCGGAGGGCAGCTTTGTCGTAGTGTTTCAAATGTTCTTTTCCAAGGATATTATTCGTTCCGCCATGGTGCTGTGGCGCGCGGCGACATACTATTTTCCCATTTTTATTTCGGCGCCGTTTGCCTGGATCGGGCGAAAAAAGGGTGTAGAGCCGCAGAAAAATCGAGCGGTGCCGCAGCTGCCGGCGGCGGAACAGGCAGATTCCGGAGCAGATATTCCAAAGGATTTCAACGGGTGACGTAATGAGGATCATACTGTGGAAAAAATGAGCAGACAGGAAAAAATACTGATCGTTCTTGCGCTGGTGCTTTGCGCGGCGCTTGTTGCTTTTATCGCTGTTGAAGAAACCCGGGCCCAGCCGCAGACGATGTGGCTGAACCCGGGTTTTGTGTTTTTGGCGCGCTGAGTCGGATCTTCCGGCGGAAAACGCCGGAGGCATGTGCGGCAATGGCCGTCAGAGCCCTTCTGTGACCAAGGGCGTGGAAAAATCCAGCCCGGCGGGCAAAATCTTTCCGGTGGAAAGGGCCCAAAGGTCTGTTGCGGCGCATTCCAAGGAAAACACGCGCTGCGCTCTTTTGTCAAGCCTTGAGATTTCTGACGGGCGAAGAATGACAGGCAGGGCTGCCGTTTGTTTCATTTGGCGTAAAATTTCCTGACCGCGGCGGTTTAGCCCCAAAACACGCAGGTAGGGCGGAGTGCCGCTGCAGTCTTCCTCGCGCAGGCCAAGCAGAGCGGCGGCAGCCGCCCGGCGGATACGGGCATGGCTGTAACGTTTGGTTTTTGCGGCGGCATAAAGCGCCGGGAGCGAGTCGGCGCACCGTGCCGCAGAGAGCAGACGGTTGTGCAGACCCTCGCTGACATCCGGCAGGGAGGAGGCTTCTGACGCCGTCATGGTGCGCAGCCTTGCCAGAACCGCACGGGTCAGCGGTTCCATTCCACCGGAGATCCGGCGCTCCCCGGCGGCGAGCAGGAGCGGAACGCGGCAGCTTTGCGGTATGAATTCGGTGATGTTTTCGTTTTTTTGCAATGCCTGGCGCAGGGCGGAGGCAGAGGCGACGGCCTCGCCGGTGGGAAGACGGTTTTCCGGGGAGAGGTGCTCTCCGTCGTGCGCAGCGCCGAGCCGACGAACGGGAAACAGCGAAAGCTGTGAATGCGATCGGAGGATCGCTTTTGCGTATTCGACGGCAAGAATATCGTTTGGGCTTTGCAGTAAAGCGGCGCATTCGTCGCCGAACCGCTGCCGCACGGCTTCTTCCCGTGCGGCGGCAAACGAAAGCCCGGCGTCCAGCAGCGGGCGCAGAGCTTCTCCCAGCGCGGGGGACAGCAGCGCCCGGGCAGCGCTCTGCAAAGCTGCGGCGCTGCCGTGTTCACAACCGAAGCTGAGAGCCTCCGCACAGCCCAGCGCCGAAATCGTCGCCACACCGCCGGCGGCAAAGCGTTCTGCGCCTGCCATTGCCCAGGGCAGCGGCAACTCCAGCACAAGGTCGACTCCGTTCTGCAGGGCCATGCGGGCGCGAGTCCATTTATCCAGAAGAGCGGGCTCGCCCCGTTGCACAAAATTGCCGCTCATTACGGCGGCAACGTGGGTAGCCTGACGTCTTGTTTGCTCCAAATGGAGCCGATGGCCGTTGTGAAATGGATTATATTCGCAGATTACCCCGAAAACATGCACAAAACAAGACATTTCGTCTCAAACTCCTTGAAAATACCGATTTCGTATATTATTATAATACTGTAACGGTGTATTCTCAACCGGAATTCGGGAGAGCACCAGAGATAAATCCGCGAGCGTTCCGCAAACGCCCGGTTCTCAAAGGAGAAGGAGAAAGATCATGAAGATTCTGGTTATCAACGCAGGCAGTTCTTCGATGAAGTATCAGCTCATCGATATGAACGGTGAAAAAATGATGGCGAAGGGAATTTGCGAGCGTATCGGCATCGACGGTCGCTTTACGCACAAAACCGCAGACGGCCGTGTGCTGAAAAAAGATGTCCCGATGAAGGACCATATGGTTGCTTTTGAGCAGATCAAAAGCGCGCTGCTCGATCCCGAATATGGCGTCATCAAGGATTTTTCCGAAATTTCCGCAGTCGGTCACCGCGTGGTGCAGGGCGGTTCGGTGTTCAGCAAGTCGGTTCTGGTGGATGACAAGGTGATTGAGCAAATTGAGGAGCTTTCCGACCTTGCGCCGCTGCATAATCCCGCCAATGCACAGGGCCTGCGCGCCTGCCGTGCTGTGTTCGGTAAGGATGTGCCCGAGGTTGCGGTGTTTGACACGGCGTTCCATTCCACAATGCCGGATTATGCGTACCTGTACCCGATTCCTTATGAGTATTATGAAAAATATCATGTCCGCCGTTACGGATTCCACGGGACGTCGCACCGGTTTGTCAGTGCGCGCTGCGCAGAGCTGATGGGCCGCCCGATTACCGAGCTAAAGATGATCACTTGCCATTTGGGCAACGGTTCCTCTGTGACGGCGATCGATCACGGCAAGGTGATCGACACTTCAATGGGTCTGACGCCGCTGGACGGCTTTATGATGGGTACCCGTACCGGTACGCTTGACCCGTCGGTCGTCACCTTTATTGCGGAAAAAGAAGGAATGACCCCGAAGCAGATGAGCGACATGCTGAACAAAAAGTCCGGAATGCTCGGCGTTTCCGGTTTTTCCAGCGACGACCGTGATATTGACGATGCGGCACACGCCGGGAATCCGCGCGCGATTTTGACGCAGAAGATGCTTTCACAGGAATTGACCAAGTTTGTCGGCGGCTATATTGCCGAGCTGGACGGCTGCGATGCAATCGTCTTTACCGCGGGCGTGGGTGAAAATCAGCCGCTTTACCGCGAAAAGGTGTGCGAACATCTGTCGTACATGGGCGTTAAAATTGACAAAGAAAAGAACAATGCGACGGTCCATGGCAAGGAAGCAGAGGTTT
>JAHZES010000057.1:9765-10979 GCA_019421725.1 Clostridiales bacterium
TACGGTCAGGGTTTTCGTGATCCCGACGAACGAGGAGCTGCTGATTGCGCGCGATACCATGGCGTTGGCGGAAAAAGTGCTGCAGAAATAAGCGGCGAAAAGCTTCAAAACATAACAGAAAGCAGCTTCCGATGCACGGGAGCTGCTTTTTTCAGCTATTTGCCGTCGTTGGCGGGGCTGTTGGAGCGGAAGAGAAATGAAATGCACCACACCGCAGCCAGGCCGACGATCGTGTAGATAATGCGGGCGACAATATTGCCGGAACCGCCGCAGATCCAGGCTACGATATCGAATTGAAAGAGTCCGATCGAACCCCAGTTGATGCCGCCGATGATCAGCAGCACCAGCACAATCTTATCCAGCATGGTATTCAAGCATCCTTTCCTGCAGGTTCTGTGCGCGCAGACAAAATTGTCCTGCGTGCGCGGTGATAGTATGTGCAGGAACGGATTTTATTATTCCTTTGTTTCAAACCATGTTTTGCCCAGATGAACGTCCACTGTGAGCGGCACGGAAAGCTCGACGGCATGCTCCATTTCATTCTGCAAAATTTCCGCCGCACGAACGGCCTCTTCTTCCGGAGCCTCCACGATCAGCTCGTCGTGCACCTGCAGGATCAGGCGGGAACGAAGACCTTCTTCCCGGAGGCGGCTGCTGACGCGGATCATTGCAATTTTAATGATGTCCGCCGCGGTACCCTGAATAGGCATATTGCGCGCAACCCGTTCCCCAAAGCTGCGAAGATTGAAGTTGGAGGAGGCCAACTCCGGCAGGTAGCGCCGGCGTCCAAACATGGTTTCGGCAAATCCATTCTCACGGGCTTCGGCAACAATGCGCCGCATATATTCCGCAACGCCGGTATAATGCTTCATGTAGCCCTTAATATATGCATCGGCTTCCGCGCGGGAAACGTGAATGTCCTTTGCAAGCGAAAATGCACTGATGCCGTAAACGATGCCGAAATTGACCGCTTTGGCGCGCGACCGAAGCAGCGGAGTGATCAGTTCCGGTGGCAGGTTGAAAACCTGCGAGGCAGTGGTGCGGTGAATGTCTTCGTGATTCAGAAAAGCGTCGATCATTGTTTGATCGTTTGCCACATGGGCCAGAACGCGCAGTTCGATCTGCGAATAGTCGGCGTCAACAAGCGTCCACCCGCGCTGTGCGCGGAAAAAGCGGCGCAGCTCACGCCCCACGTCGGTGCGTGTGGGAATGTT
>JAHZES010000058.1 GCA_019421725.1 Clostridiales bacterium
AGCTCACTCGTAATGAGCAGGTCGTCCGTTCGAATCGGATCAGTAGCTCCAAAAAAGTCCGGGACTGTGCTCCGGCATATCATAGGGACGGTTTATGAACTTACCCCGTATATAATTGTTCCTGTGGAGGGAGACGGTGATTTGGCGCCGTCTCCTTTTTCTTTTAATAAAAAAACCGACGCAGGTCATTCGCTGTTGAAAGGGGAAGAACATGGGAAAGAACATGCGCGGAGCTGATATACTCAGCGCGGAAAGAATGAGCGATGCGGAGCTTTCGAAAAAGCTTGGGCACTATCAAAGGCTGGCGCGCGTCTGGATGTATGCCGGTCTTTTCGGCGTTTTGGGCGGGATTGTCTCATTTTTTGCAGTACAGGATGCGCTTCTTAAGGCAATCCTTGTAGCAGTGCTGTTTTTTGGCGGCATTTTCTGTGTGATTTTTTTGAGCGGCGGCGCGCAGAAAAAGTTAAAGGTGTTGTCCTGCGCTGTGCAACGGGCACCGCAGCTCCGTCTGCGATTTGCGTCGGTGCGCGGACGGAGGGCAGCCCATGCGGTGACGTAACGGGCAACGAGGAGTTCGACCGCCGCTTTCGTATCACAGCAGGCACGGAAAAGGACGCGCGCTCTCTTCTTACGCCGCAGTTTGTGAAGATGATAAATGCCCTTGAACAGAATGTGGGGGGACGCCTTCTAAGCTTCCGTTGGGAGGGAAGAGTGCTTTCACTGGCGCTGGAAACGAATTACGCCTTCGCCGCGGTTGCGGAAAATGTGGATCTGAGTGAGACCTTGATGCGCTGCGCCGCAGCTATACCGCTTCGCTGCAGAAAATGGCGCGGACGCTGGATCTTTTGAAAATCATGATGAAGGACGCCGGGATTCAGGCAATTTGAGAAGAGTCCGCCGATTCCTTCTCTTCGAACAATCCGCTTTCTTCGCGCAGGCGAAGGATTTCAGGCGGGAGCTCTTCCGGACGCAGCTTTTTTGGAACCTCTTCGCTGCCTGCCTGGACGGCGGTATCGTAAAACCAGCACTTGTAGGAAACGGCGTTCAGCGTTTTCTGCAGCTTTGCCATCTGTTCCTCAACGGCCCTTTTCCGATTGTAAAACAAGTTGCGGCGCTGCTCCAGTGTGGAATCGCCCTCCATATACCAATCGATATACTGTTTGATTTCTTTGATGGAAAGACCGCTCGCTTTCAGGCATTCGATCAGCCGAAGCCAGCCAAAGTCGTTTTCTTTAAACATTCGGACTCCGCCGGAGCTGCGTTCCACCATGGGAAGAAGCCCTTCTTTGTCGTAGTAGCGCAGCGTATAGGTGCTCAGTCCGGTTTTTTCGGCGGCCTCTCCGATGGAGTAAAGCATCGTTTAATCAGTTCCTTTCCTGTAAGAGATCAAATATATTTCCATGCGCTAAGCGCTTGATCTACGGGTGTTTCATATGAGCTCCGGGCAATCCCCTTTTACCTGAAGGCTATCATAACGCAAAGCGCGGGAGGTGTCAAGAATCGGGGCAGAGGGTGCAAAACAAGCTGCGCAGTAAAACGGCGCGCTCCTCTGTGTTTTTCTTGACAATTTTTTCAGTGTGTGATAAGTTTGAAAAATGATGAAGCTGTTTTTTAAAACAGTTCGAAGCGGGGGTTTGAAAAAATGGGTATGAACCATACGCCGTCCGGCGAGCGGGTGCAAATTGGTTTTTTTGGTCGTCGGAACGCAGGAAAATCAAGCGTGGTCAACGCAGTGACGGGGCAGCAGCTTTCTATCGTATCGGAAACAAAGGGAACCACAACGGATCCGGTTTACAAGGCCATGGAGCTGCTTCCGCTTGGACCGGTGATGATCATTGATACGCCGGGCTTTGACGACGAAGGAACGTTGGGCGGGCAGCGTGTCCAGAAAACACGGCAGGTGCTGAACAAAGCGGATGCCGCTGTGCTGGTGACCGACGCACTTTCAGAATTTTCGGACTGCGAACGGGAGTTGATCCGCCTTTTTCGCGAACGGGAGATCCCGTATCTGATCGTGCGCAACAAAAGCGATCTGCTGCCGGGGGAAAAAGCCGAAAAAGAAAATGAAGTGTACGTCAGCGCAAAGACCGGTGCAGGAATCGAAGCGCTGAAGGAGCGTCTGGCGGGAATTACCGTGACCGACGATATGACGCGCCGGTTGGTAGGAGATTTACTGCGGCCGGATGATCTGGCGGTGCTGGTGACGCCGATCGACGCCGCAGCACCGAAGGGCCGGATGATTTTGCCGCAGCAGCAGGTGATCCGTGATGTGCTGGAGGCGGACGCTTGTTCGGTCGTCGTGAAGGAAAGCAATCTGGCTGCGGCGCTGGCCTCGCTGGGAAAGCCGCCGGCCATGGTCATTACTGACAGCCAGGCGTTCGGCGTCGTTTCCAAAATAGTTCCGCGTGATATTCCGCTGACGTCTTTTTCTATTTTAATGGCGCGTTACAAGGGGCTGCTGGAAACATCCGTCCGGGGAGCTGCTGCAATGAAACGGCTGCACGACGGCGACACGGTGTTGATTTCCGAGGGCTGTACGCATCATCGCCAGTGCACGGATATCGGGACCGTTAAGCTGCCGCGCTGGTTGCGCGAATACACCGGAAAGCAGTTAAATATTGTCACCAGCTCAGGCACGGAATTCCCCGAGGATCTTTCAAAGATTGCGCTGGTACTTCACTGCGGCGGCTGCATGCTGAATGCGCGCGAGGTAAAGTACCGCATGAAAAGCGCAGTGCGGCAGGGAGTTCCGATTACGAACTATGGCGTAGCCATTGCGTGCATGAACGGGATCCTGCGCCGCAGCCTGGAGCTTTTTCCGGATCTGCTCGCCCTTCTGGACGAGTCGTGACCGATGGGAACGCAATCGGGTAAAAAAAGTTTTTTCACCGAAATTTTTCGGAAAAAACATTGCAAACGGCCATGCGATGTGGTATGATGTTTTAGTATTGATTACTATATCGTGACTGGAGGTGTCCAAGGTTATGTCCGTTCTTCAGATTATTTGCGGCATCGTTCTGCTGATTCTTTCGGTCGTCATTATTTTTGTTGTTATCCTGCAGGAGGGTCACGAGGCCAATGTTGGCGTGGTTTCCGGTGGTGCTGACAACTTTTTTGGCAAAGGCAAGTCGCGCTCGATCGATGCGTTTCTCGCCAAATGGACGAAGGCAGCTGCGATCGTATTCGGCGTTGTTGTGCTGTTCACAAACATGGTCATGTTCTTTGTAAAATGATAACAGCCTGTATCGGCAGATAAAGCGCCGAGCCTCTGTGCAGAAGAGGCTCGGCGCTTTTCTTGTGCGATTCGGCGCGGCGGTCCTTTTTGCCGCTGTCTTTAATGCAGAAGCATGACAGGAAAAGGGCGCTCGTTGTTCCGGCCAGTATAGAAAGCTGTTTTGTGACAAAATGAAAAAGCTGGAATAATTCTTTGGAACGGAAGAATACTATGAAAACGATTTTGCGGCCATTTTTTGAGGATCGTGTAAAAGCAGTGGAAAAAGCGAAGAAAGAATATTCGAAAGGAGTACAGGTAAAAAGATTCAGAAAATTTTGCAGATTTTTTTGAATATTTCTTTTTTGTTACCGAAATATGACCGCAGGAGGTTATACTGATTCCAAGTTAAAGCGAGGCCTGTCCGGAAAACAGAGCTTTATGATTGAAGGGAGAATCAACATGGTGAAGAATGTATTTAAGAAAGCACTGTCCTACGTACTTTCTGTTTGCGTTCTGGCAGGAACAATGCTCCTGACGGCGCAAGCGGTGCCGGATCAGAACCGAAATCAGATCGGCAACTATGTAACAGTGGATTCCAACAACCATGCAGGATCACAGGAGAGCGGAACCGGTACGTCAACCGTCACCGGTGAGGATGGCGTTGAGATCCAGAAAAATATTGTTCCGGTTTTGGACGCAAACGGAAATCCAATCGAAAACCTGTTCGATATTACACTGCAGGTAAAAACGCAGCAGACAGTTATCTCGAATGACGCAGCGATCGCGTTGGTGATCGACACCTCCGGTTCAATGGATTATTGCGCCGAATGCGGAGGATCGGATCGTCATTCCCAGAGCTGCAAATATTATTCCGGAGGGTGGAACGGTGTTACGGCAGCACAAAGCCGGATGCGGGCAACGATCAACGGAGCAAAAAGCTTTGTTGACAGCATCGCGTCCAGCGCGGCGGCAGACGAACACAGCGGAAAAATTTATGTTTCCGTCATCAAGTTTGCGAGCTCGGCTTCCAAAGTGTGCGATTGGATCGATATCACTGCATCCGAAGGACTGGCAAGCGTGAAGAAATGTCTGGAGGGGCTTACTGCAGCAGGCGGAACGAATCTGGAAGCGGGCCTTATGCTGGCGAGAAACCGCCTGAGTATGACGGCGGCTCCGGTTGACGGTAAACCGGTCAACATCAGTGCGCTGAACCGCTTTACCGTATTACTGACAGACGGTAAGCCGACGTACCGCGTGAGGAACAATACGACCAGCACCGAGGCTGCGGGAACCGAACAGACCGGCGGAAGTACGGACGACGGCTCCGGCTCGCAGACCTCTGAGAAGGAGCGCAACGAGGCCAAACAGATGGCGGCCGAGGTCAAGGCGCTCAGCAAGCTTTATACCATCTGCTACGGCGTTAGCGAAGACGAGCTTTATACAGAATATCAGGACAGCTGCACCCATTGCGGCAAGCCCAAGAGCGAGCACAATAAAGTTTGGTTTTTCGTCGGCACGCGTTATGATTGCCCGGACGGCAGCGGGAATACTTTTAAAGCCAAAGAAACAACCGTAACGATTGGCGATTACCTGAGAGATGAGATCGCAACAGCTGCCGCGGACGACGATGCGTATGCATACAATGCCGGCAGCACCGAGGAACTCAATACGGCATTTACCAACATTGCTTCCTCCACCACCAGCGGTATCAACGCGGCCGGCGCGGTTGTCAATGACCCGATGAGCGACACGATCGTTTTCCAAACGGGAACGGCGCTGACGGGCAACAGTGCAGCGGATGCCGCTTACGACAGCGACAGCAAAACGCTTGTGTGGACGCTGAATGCAGAGAACGCGTCGATCGATACGGTCGACGGAACGACGACCTACACCTATACAGTCACCTATCGCGTAGAACTGGATACTGCAAATCTGCAGCCGGATACGTATTATCCGACCAATAAGTATACAACGCTGACTTACGGACAAACAACGATGGAATTCAAGGTTCCGACAGTCAAAGGCCTGTTTGCAGATTTTGCTTTTGATAAGGTTGCTTATCATGACAACAGCCTTGGCCTGAACGGCGCAGTATTTACGTTGGTCCGCAGCGACGGCGCAGTAACACGGACGGCCAGCTCCGTGAACGGAAGGGTCCTGTTTGAGGATCTGCCCAGCGGAACGTATACACTGACAGAAACGACCGCTGCGGCCGGTTATGACAAGGATTCGGCTGCAAGCTATACGGTCACGGTCTCCTTTGGGCAGGCCACCGTGCAGGGAGTATCCGGCGCGTTGACCGTAACCAATAAGCTGCTGCAGAAAAAGGTTTCTGTCGACGGCCAGAAAACATGGGTAGACGGCGATGGTTCCGCCCGCCCGGCCAGCATCACCGTTGTTCTCTATCGCGACGGCGTCGAAGTTGCGCGGACAACGGTAACGGCGCAGAATGATTGGAAATATTCGTTTGCCGACTTGGATCAGGTCAACCTGGAAACCGGCGAGGATTATGTTTATACGGTGCAGGAGATCGTTCCGGCAGGCTATGATCAGGCGGTAAACGGCAACGATATTACCAATACGCTTCAGCAGAAGAAAATCGCCATTTCAGGCGAAAAAACCTGGGTGGACGGCGGAAACGCCCTGAACACCCGTCCGGGATCCGTTACGCTGGAGCTGTTTGCCAACGGCAAATCCACCGGCAAAACGGTGACAACAGACGCCGCCAAGCAGTGGAAATACAGCTTTACGGATTTGGATCAGTACGATGCGTCCCGTTATCCGATCGTGTATACCGTGCAGGAAAAGAATGTCGACGGCAATTACACGCAACGGTGGGAACATCGGAAAACAATTACGAAGTTAAAAATACCATTAAGCAGGAAAAGATCAGCATTTCCGGCACAAAGGTGTGGATTGACGGCGACAATGCCGGTCAGACCCGTCCGGAATCCGTTACGGTCGAGCTGTACGCAAACAATGTGGCGACCGGCATCCGGGTGACGACGACGCAGAGCAAGAACTGGAGCTATCAGTTTACACAGCTTGACAAATTCGATGAAAACGGCGCGGTGATCGTTTATACGGTGAAGGAAGTCGATACAGACAGCCTTTATACTGCTGCGGACGGAACCGCCGGAAATCAGTATACGGTTACCAATACGATCAAACAGCAGAAAACGTCCGTTTCGGTTCGCAAGGAATGGATCATTCCCAACGGTATGCAGAAGCCGGCTGTGGTGATCAGCCTGAACAACGGCGCCGAAACGGTTGCAACAGTCACACTTGACGGGGTAGTCGACGAGAAGGAAACCACTGCATGGCAGTATACGTTTACCGATCTGGATGTTTATGATCTGACGACCGGTGCGGCGATCAATTACACTGTGAGCGAGTCTCCGCTCAGCGGATATAACAACGGAGGCAGCCCGGCGATTACAGGAAGCATGAAGGAAGGCTTTGTGATCACCAATACGCTCGATCAGGAAAAGATCACGATCTCCGGTACGAAGACCTGGGTCGATAATAACAACGCTTACGGTACCCGTCCGGATACGATCACCTTTAACCTGTACCGCGGTAATCGCGAATTTGTGGCCAGCGTTACGGTTTCCAACACAGCGCCGGGCTACAGCTTTACAAACCTTGACCGCTATGACGCAAACCGTCAGCCGTATACCTATACGGTAGAAGAAGCTGCGGTTGGCAATTACACCACTACGACGGATGCAAGCGGTCTGAACTTTACGAACACCATTAAGCAGGAGACCACGACTGTTTCGGTCAGCAAGGTATGGGTCGCTCCGGAAGACATGCAGACGGCGGTTACCGTCAGCCTGAAGCAGAACGGAACGGAGATCGACAGCGTTACGCTGGACGGCACAGCGGGCTGGCAGCATACGTTTGCCGAACTGCCGGTTTATGACCTGACAACGGGCGCAAAATATGTTTACACGGTGGAAGAGACCACGCAGCTGCAGGGCTTTGACGCGCCGGTGATCACCGGTTCTGCGGAAGATGGCTTCACCGTTACGAATACCGTCACACAGAAGTATACGGCAGTTTCCGGTACAAAAACCTGGGTGGACGGAAACGATGTCTCCCTTCGTCCGGCCAGCATTACCTTTACGCTGTACCGCGACGGCGAGAAAACCACGATGACACAGAGCATTTCCAATACAGCGTCCGGTTATCAGTTTACGGATCTGCCGGTTTACGCTCCGGATGGTCATGAGTATCTTTATACCGTCGAGGAAGAGATCGTCGACGGCTACGATTCCGAGAAAGTGGCGACGGATAACGGAATCAGCTTTATCAACACGATTCAGCAGGCATACACCTCTGTTTCTGTCAGCAAGGTATGGGTCGCTCCGGAAGACATGCAGACGGCGGTTACCGTCAGCCTGAAGCAGAACGGAACGGAGATCGACAGCGTTACGCTGGACGGCACAGCGGGCTGGCAGCATACGTTTGCCGAACTGCCGGTTTATGACCTGACAACGGGCGCAAAATATGTTTACACGGTGGAAGAGACCACGCAGCTGCAGGGCTTTGACGCGCCGGTGATCACCGGTTCTGCGGAAGATGGCTTCACCGTTACGAACACGGTAACACAGGAATACACCGGAATTTCCGGCACTAAGGCATGGGTCGATCCGGAAGGCACCGTCCATCCGACGATCACGATCGATCTGCTTCGCGACGGAGAGGTTTACCGGTCGGTACAGCTTGCAAACGGTGAAACGGATTACAGCTTTACCGAGCTGCCGGTCTATGCGCTTGACAATAATGATGCGGCGCAGAATGACGGTCACCGTTACGTTTACACGGTGGAAGAGGCCGAGGTCGACGGCTACAACTCCGAAAAGGACGATAACAACAACTTTATCAACACCATTGCACAGGAAAAGATTACGGTTTCCGGTACAAAAACGTGGGTCGATGCCCCCGCAGGTGAAGCGCTACCTGAGGTTACCATTGTTCTCAGCCGCGACGGCGAAGAGATCGCACGTACGGTTATGAATGCCGAGGTTGGCTGGTCTTATGCCTTTACAGAGCTGGACCGCTACGATCTGACGGATGGTCATGAATATGAATACACGGTCGCAGAGCTTCCGGTAAAAGGCTACACCACGGAACAAAACGGTTTTGATTTTGTGAACATCTATGAAGAGGAAATTCCCGAAAGCAAACCGCCGGTAGTTGGACCTTCCAGCAAGCCGGAGGAGAACATTCCCGATAATGACATTCCATTTACCGGCGGAGTGGCGATGGCCGGCGGAGCATTGGGTGTGTTTGCTGCAGCTGCCTTGGCGGCGGTTGTGATCGGTAAGCGCAAAAGAGAAGAAGAACAGTAAGCGTACCAATTCTTCAAGCCCGATTTTTTCAGAACGAATCACAAAACCATAAAGAAGGGCGGCTGCTCCAAAGTGGAGCAGCCGCCCTTTTGTAGGTAAATTTAAGAAGAAAATGCGGTCAGTCAGGGTAATTTTTTGGGGACAGTCAATTTTGTGCGGGCAATTCCGAATGAACCCAGTCTGTCAGGGTTTTCGCGGTAGAGGCGAGTGTTTCAATACGGTTGTCATATACAAACTCGATCAAAGCAGATTTTGGCGCAGCGGTTTGCCGCACCAGGGAGAGATATCTGTGCCAGACATCGGCGCCGTCTTCCAAAGGAAAGCTTGTGATCGAGCCGTCGCTTTCCCGGCGAATGTGAAAAACATGCAGATTGGTGATATATTTGGCAAGAGCGTGAATAGAATCCAGATTATAAGCTTCGCTGCAATTCTGGTTAGGCTGCCAGTAGGTGGTCATGTTCGGGCGGTTAACGGTTTCCAGAAAACGCAGTTCGGCATGGTATTCGTCTGCAACCGTATTGTTGTGGCATTCCAGAGAGACCAGCATATTCTTTTTTGCGGCAAGGTCGCAAAGCTGCTGCGCCTCCTTTGCCAATGCGGCAAATTCATCCTCGCTCAGCTCGGCGGAACCCTTTTTTCCGCCCCAGATTCGCACGACCGTTACGCCGAGCGCTTCGGCGCTTTGCAGTACGCTTTCAAACTCACGGAGAGGGTCTTTTGATTCGCCAAGGTAATAGTATGTTCCGTAAGAGGTGACCTGCATCCCGGCTTCCTCAGTCAGACGCCGAACCTCCCGCGCACAGGGAACGTCTCCGGCAGGCACATGAACATCGCTGCCCCATTCGATTCCCTGTAGCCCGGCCGCCTTGGCCGCACGGATAATTTCCTCCACAGAATTTTTCCGAAACGAGACAGAAGCAACACCAGTCAACATTATTCAGCACGTCCTTTCTAGTCCTAATTAATCGAGTATTTAAAACGGAATCTATTACCATTATAACGTTTTGCCGGTTCAAGGTCAAGCCGTGAAAACAGACAGTTGCGCTTTTCGGTGTTTCGTGATAAAATATAATTCATCGAATTAAAGCGAAAAAGGAAGAAGGAATTGCAATGTCGCAGCTGAAGATTCCTGCAGGCTATCAAAGCCGGCAGTCGATCCGGGAAACAGAAATCGCAATTAAACAGACGAAGGACTTTTTTGAACGGGAGCTTGCTCGTCAGTTGAATTTGACGCGCGTTTCGGCGCCGCTTTTTGTTCAACCGGAAACGGGCCTGAACGACAACCTTAACGGCGTGGAACGCCCGGTTCGCTTTGGGATCCGCGAGCAGAACGACGCAGAGGTAGAGGTGGTCCATTCGCTGGCCAAATGGAAAAGGATGGCGCTCAAACGGTACGGATTTTCTGCAGGAGAGGGTCTCTACACCGATATGAGCGCAATCCGCCGGGACGAGGATACCGATAATCTGCACTCGCTGTATGTTGACCAGTGGGATTGGGAAAAAATTCTTGGAGACGGAGAAAGAACGGTAGAAACGCTGAAAGATGTGGTACGCCATGTTTATGCGGCGCTGCGTGCAACAGAGGAATATCTTGCAGAGATTTACCCGTTTTTGGGGCGCATTTTGCCGGAGGAGATCTCTTTTGTAACAACGCAGGAGCTGGAGGATCGTTTTCCGGAGCAGAGCCCGAAGGAAAGAGAAAATTTGATTGCCCAGGAAAAGGGCGCCGTGTTTCTGATGCAGATTGGGGGCGCGCTGAGATCCGGAGAAAAGCACGACGGCCGCGCACCGGACTATGATGACTGGGGCTTGAACGGAGATATTCTGGTGAATTACCCCGTTTTGGGCATTGCTCTGGAGATTTCCTCCATGGGAATTCGGGTGAATGCCGAAAGCCTGCGCCGCCAGCTGGAAATCAGCGGCTGTATGGAACGCGCGGAGCTTCCGTTCCAAAAGGCGTTGTTGAACGGCGAATTGCCGGATACCATCGGAGGAGGGATCGGCCAGTCAAGGATCTGCATGTTCTTTTTGCGCAAAGCGCATATCGGCGAAGTGCAGGCTTCTGTTTGGCCGGAGGAGGTCGTGCGGCAGGCAGAGGCGGCCGGCCTGCAGCTCCTGTAAAAAAAATTTATTCTTTTTTCATTTTCTATTTACAAACGCATCAAATCGTGTTATGATACCACAAGAATCTTTAAGGCGATCCAGAGAGGTCGGCAAGAGGAACCCAAATGCATCATTGCGCGTTGCTGCGCGCTTTTTGTGCGGTTCTGCCGGTTTCTGGCGGAACCGCACTTTTTT
>JAHZES010000059.1:0-317 GCA_019421725.1 Clostridiales bacterium
TGATCGTAAAACGGCAACTTATTTTTTGAGCCAACTCATCATCTTGCGAAGCTCCGCGCCGGTTTTCTCCAGCTGATGCTCGCTTTCCAGCTTGCGGGTGGCCAGGAACTTTGCCTTGCGTCCGCTGCTGAACTCCTGCATAAATTCGCTGGCGAAAGTGCCGTCCTGAATTTCACGAAGAACCTGCTTCATTTCCTTGCGTGTATCTTCGGTAATCAGGCGTCTGCCGGTACGATAATCGCCGTACTCCGCCGTGTTGGAGATGGAATAGCGCATCATGGCGAAGCCGCCCTTGTTGATCAGGTCAACAATGAGCT
>JAHZES010000059.1:327-3588 GCA_019421725.1 Clostridiales bacterium
GAATGCACTCAAAGTACGCCATTTCGGGAGCATATCCGGCTTCGACCAGCGTATCAAATCCTGCCTTCATCAACTCGGTAACACCGCCGCAAAGAACAGCCTGTTCACCGAAGAGGTCGGTTTCGGTTTCCTCACGAAACGTGGTTTCCAAAATGCCGGCGCGCCCTGCTCCAATGCCGCTGGCATATGCGAGCGCATAATCCTTCGCCTTACCGCTGTAATCCTGATACACGGCGATCAGGCTCGGCACACCCTTGCCCTCCTGATACTGGCTGCGAACCGTATGACCCGGTCCTTTCGGAGCAACCATAATAACATCAATATTCTTGGCAGGCTTCACAAACTGAAAATGGATATTGAAGCCATGGGCGAACATCAGAACGTCGCCGTCCTTCATGTACGGGGCAACCTGCTCATTGTAGATATCTGCGGCAATTTCGTCCGGAACCAGCATCATGACCATGTCGGCGGCCTGAGCAGCCTCGGAAACGGTCATAACCTTCAGACCTGCTTCCTCCGCTTTTGCCCAGCTGGAGCTGTCCCTGCGAAGACCGACGATCACATTGACGCCGCTCTCGTGCAGGTTCTGCGCATGGGCGTGCCCCTGGCTGCCGTAGCCCATAATGGCAACGGTTTTGTTGTCAAGCAGACCGAGATTACAGTCTGAATCATAATACTTCGGGATCATAGTAAAGACTTCCTTTCAAAATATAAAAATATATGATTCGGCATAACGCCGAAAAATAGCGCTTCTTATTCGCTGCGGCGCACGTTTCCGCGCTCCATAGCCGTAACACCGGTGCGGCACATTTCCAGAATATTATACTGCGAAAGCACCTGTAAAAAGCCGTCGATCTTGTCCGGTTCGCCTGTCAGCTCCATTACCATGCTGCCGACGGATAAATCAATGATCTTGGCTTTATAAATATTGGCGATTTCATGAATCGCACTGCGGTTCGTCTCGTCCGCATACACCTTGACCAGCAGAAGCTCCCGCAGAAGACTGTTGGAAACATCGAGAGGAAAAATCTCTTTTGTTTCAATCAGCTTCCCCGTCTGTTTGACGATCTGGCTGAACATTTGTTCATCGCCCTGCGTAACGATCGTAATGCGCGAAATATCCGGCAAATTGGTTGCAGAAACCGTCAGGCTGTCAATATTGAAGCCACGCTGGCAAAACAACGAAGCCACTCTTGCCAAAACACCGGCATGATTCTGCACCAGGACGCTCAACACCTGCTTTTTCATCGGAAAATCAGTCCCTTCTATCCAGCGTTGTTCAGTTCATGATGGTATCTCCGACGCTGCCGCCGGCCGGGATCATCGGCAGAACCTTTTCTTCACGGTCAATGGCGCAATCGATCCAAACCGGACCGTCCATCTTCAGCGCCTCTGCAAACACGCTGCGAAACTCTGCAATATTGGTACAACGGTACCCTTTGGCGCCAAAGCCTTCGGCCACCTTGACGTAATCCGTCAGCCGTTCAGGTTCACTCGACGCAAAGCGGCGGCCGTAAAACGCATCCTGCCACTGACGCACCATACCAAGCACCGCATTGTTCATAATCACCGTGATAATCGGCAAATGATAGCTGACTGCCGTGCATGCCTCATTCATGTTCATATGAAAAGATCCGTCGCCCGTAATGTGTACCACCGGGCGATCCGGGAACGCCGTTTTCGCTCCGATGGCCGCACCGTAGCCATAGCCCATGGTCCCCAAGCCGCCGCTTGTCAAAAAGCTGTGCGGGGCAACGTGGTGAAGATATTGGGCTGCCCACATCTGATGCTGTCCGACATCTGTCACATACAGCGCCTCTTTGCCAGCCAGCTCACAAATCACATCCATCATCTGATGAGGCTTCAACACAGTATCACTGTCTTTGGGATGATAATCGTCTTTTTTCCATTCGGCAATACGATCCATCCAGGCCGTATGCTCCGCCGGCTTGATCAGTCGGTTCAGCCCGGTCAAAATCTCTTTGACATCGCCTACAAGGCTAATATCAACCATCACATTTTTGTTGATTTCGCTGGGATCGATATCGATCTGGATAATGGTCGCTCTGGCTGCAAACTTATCCGTATTCAATGCAACACGGTCGCTGAAACGTGTTCCGACGGCAACTACCACATCCGCTTCGTCCACCGCCCGGTTTGCGCTCAGGCATCCATGCATTCCCATCAGACCAAGATTGTGCTTTTCCCGGTAACCCAAGACCCCGGCAGCCATAATTGTATGCGCCGCAGGAATATCGGCCTTCTCGGTCAGCTCGCGCAGGCATTCTCCTGCGCCGGATGCGCTGACTCCTCCGCCAAAATAAACCACCGGACGCTCTGCTCTGTTAATGATATCCGCAGCCCGCTCCAATTGATTCGGCTGAAAAACCGGTTTTGCTGCTTCTGCTGCCGATGGCTGGCGTTCAAACTCTGTCTTTGCAGCCGTTACATCCTTAGGAATATCTACAAGGACCGGGCCCTTGCGGCCTTCCTGCGCAATAGCAAAGGCGCTGCGCAGAATGCCCGCCAAATCCTCTACCCTGCGAACGACATAATTATGCTTTGTAATCGGCATGGTAATACCGGCAATATAAATTTCCTGAAAACTGTCTCTGCCAATCAGCGGCGTTGAAACATTACCAGTAATTGCAACCATAGGAACACTGTCCATATATGCAGTCGCAATCCCCGTCACCAGATTGGTTGCACCGGGTCCGCTTGTAGCAATCACCACACCGGTTTTCCCTGTTGCGCGTGCATAACCGTCCGCTGCGTGGGCCGCGCCCTGTTCGTGAGCTGTCATCGTATGATGAATCCTGTCACGGTATTGATACAGAGCATCGTAAATATTCAGAACAGCGCCGCCCGGATAACCAAATACCGTATCGGCCTGCTGTTCCAGCAGCACTTCGGCAATAATTTCAGCACCTGTCAGGAACATAAATCTTCACCCTTTCTATTTCATCGCAAACCGCAAAGAAAACAAAAACCTTCGTCTCCAAAAAGAGACAAAGGTTTAAAACACTCTGCGGTACCACTCTTAATTACTGCTTTGCACCGTACGCGTAACCGGCGCCTGCAGTCACCTCATTTGCGCATGGATCCTGCGCAACACCCTGTTAACGGAGATGAACCGTCCGCGCCTACACAGGCAAGCCGTTCAGCGGGAAGCTCCGGGATGACTTTCCTGCTTTGTCCGAACCTCGGTTCGCACCACCCACCGATTCTCTGAATTCTTTCAAAGCATTACTTTTTCCCATC
>JAHZES010000059.1:3598-10836 GCA_019421725.1 Clostridiales bacterium
TCGACGCTTTATTAACTGTTTAATTTTTTTTATCATAATACTTTACCATCTAAAAGTCAAGTCATTTTTAAAAAACAATCCTGTCATTCCGTGCTGATTTACAGCACTCACCTGAATCGCACAAAGATCCGGTCGTGACGCTCAACTTTTTTATCTGTAATTTTAATTCGTTCTGCAAAAGGCTGCATCAGCGCGAACAGCACATCAGCGGCAGCGTTCTCGGCACTGCTTTCCGAAGGATAGCAGCCGTTTCTTAAATGACAATATCCCGAACGGCAAAATTGTATTATTTGCAACTACTGCAGCCACAAACTCCACTTCATGCTTGTTTTTCACCCAAAACTGTGATACTGTAAAGATAAACAAAGATTTACTGATTTAAGAAAGGAACGGATGCCCAGATGAGCGTAACAGTCAGAACCTTTGGCTACCACGGAGAAAAGGCTGTGGAAGCTTTCAGCATCACAAATACCAGCGGCGCCTCTGCTACTATGATCACTTACGGAGGGCGGCTGATTTCGCTGAAAATGCCGGATCGCAACGGAAACCTGGACGAGGTCATTCTTGGCTTTGATAAGCTGGAATCCTACGAAAAGGATACCTCCGGTCAGGGCGCGCTGATCGGGCGCTACGGCAACCGAATTGCCCGCGCGCAATTTTCCCTGAACGGGCAGACGTACCACCTTGCGCAGAACGATGGGCGCAACCATCTTCATGGCGGCACCGTGGGATATTCCGCACGCGTATGGGATGCCGAAGCCACGGGAGAAAACAGCGTTACACTGCGCCTCTGCAGCCCGGACGGCGAGGAAAATTACCCCGGCACCCTGCGGATCGCCGTGACCTACACCCTGACGGACGACAACGAGCTGCAGATTCATTATACTGCACAAACCGACCGAACCACCGTGATCAATATGACAAACCATAGCTATTTCAACCTGAGCAGCTGCAGCTGTGGCGATGTGCTGAACCATACGCTGCAGGTAGAAAGCGATGCGATTACAGAGGCTGATTCGGAGCTGATTCCCACCGGCAGGTTTCTCTCCACGGACGGGACCGCTTTTGATTTTACCGATCCCAAAAGAATCGGACAGGATATTGATTGCGGAGATAAACAATTAAAGCTTGCCGGAGGCTACGACCATAATTTTGTGCTGCGCGGCAAGGGACTGCGGCGCGTGGCAACCCTCTGTGCAAATTTTCTCAACTGCAGCGACCTGCCTCTTCGCGGCGGCAGACCACAGAAACCGCGCGCTGCGATATGCTTGGAAACGCAGCATTATCCCGATTCGCCCAACCATCCGGAGTTCCCGCCGACGGTTCTGAAGCCCGGCGAGCAATACGATACTACTACCGTTTACCGGTTCTACACAAAATAAGCTCCAAAAGGCCAGGCCCCGCAGGAAAGATTGCACTTTCCTGCGGGGCCTGGCCTTTTATTTATCGTCTGAAGCTATACAGACTTTGTGGTTGCTGATCTGATACATTTTTTACGGAAGCCCTATCACTTTCTGCAGACTGCTTTTTAGCGTCCGTATCGGCTGATTTAAATTTGAAGCGGCAAAGCGAAACCAGCACCGAAATAATATTAAAGCTCTCCGTCAGCACACCGGCGATAGAAAACACCAGCGCATTATAGGTCAGCCAGCAGGGGGAAATAAAGAACAGTTGTGCCAGTCTCAGCGTTTTTCCATTGCGTGTCCAGAAAAAAGGCGTACCGATTACCATAGCGGCAGTCGGCAGCAGACTGATCCACCCTCCCCAAGTTACAGCGCCGCAAACCGCCATCAACAGGGTAACACAGACAAGAGATATCCAATGCCGGGCCCATTTTTTCTCCCCAAAAAACAAAAACACAGCGCGGACCATGCCCGCCAGGTTGAGGATCATGCCCGTGCTTGCAGACGGGTTATCGAGTGCCAAAAGCAGATAATGTACAGAGAAAACCAATGTGGAGATAATCTGTACCAAAAAAAGTTTTTTGCTCTCTCTGCATTGAAAAGAGCTGATCGCGATTGCTGTTCCTGCAAATCCAAGCACCTGCGCAAGGAGCATTCTGGGTTCCATTGAACCGACCGTCCTTCCTATTGACGACATTCATTTCAAATCCAACTGATTATATCACTCCGGTCAGGTGCGGTCAACAGACTTTTTTGCACAAAAAAGCGGAGAAGTGCCGAACTGCACAATCTCCGCCTTCGCCTGAAACGAATTATTTTCTGTCTTCAAATACGCTTTCAACATCATCCATTTTCTTGATCAGACGACCGTTTTCAAAAACATATTCTTCTTTTTTATTCTCCTCGATCGGATGATAATGATCTGTATCCTTTGCAGACTCCGAATTTTCGCCGTCTTCATCTTTTTCATACATCGGCTTAATCATAAACCGTACAATAACGGGATACGTGACAAAATTGGTGAGAAAAGATGAGAACACCGGGATACCGATCAGAAGAAGCAGAATACCAAGGATACAGGTTTCCGGCACCGAAAGCAGAAGAATCGTAAATCCCCACACAACTACATGCAGCACTGTCAGCAGCAGATTGCGCAAAAATGCGGCAATCGAAAAAATCAGGCCGTTCTTAAACATATTTTTATAGGAAAGCTCAAAGGTAATGATCATCTGGAAAATGTAATACTGCGAAAAAGTAAAGGCAATCAGCAGCAGCATACAGAGCACGCCGGGAATAATAAACACCCAGCCCCTTGTGGCTGCGGCTGCAAAATAAAACGAAAGCGCGTAATATGCAACAAAAACGACAACATAAGTAATTACGCCATGCAGCAGGCTCTGTTTCCAGTTCTTCTTGATCTGATCAAAAAAATCGAACCAGACAAAGGCGTGCTCTTCACGAGCAAAGTTACGTGTGATATAAGTCATTCCCACAATCGGAATACCCAGCAGACCAAGGGGCAGAAAGCTGATAAAATTACTCAAAAGAGCATTGTTTACCTGCAAAACACCCAACATCAGATAGTTCAGGCCAAAAATCAATAAAACAATCGGGAGGCACAGCAGTAAAAATACCAGATTAGTCTGCTCCAGCTTCCAGAATTTTCGGAAGAAGATCTCAAAAAATACTACGATTCTTCTTTTTTCCGGCTCATCCTTCCCAACGCCGGGGCCCGGTTTGGAATATCTGTTTGACAGAAAACCCATGATGACATCTCCTTTGATTTTGCCGTTTCCGGCTGTTTGCTTATCCTTTATTTTTTCTCACATCTCCGCGAATCGCGGTCTTCAACAGGATCATATATCCAATAGATACAAAAACGCCAGAATATTTCTTCTCCGCCATTTCCGCGCGCTCCAGCTTCGTTTTGCCATTTCCGTTACCAGACAAATTTTGATCCAAACGCGACAGCCAGCACACTGTCCAGCAAGGCAGAAACACACAAAAGAATCAAGATCAATCCGCTGCGGATACAATAAAGACGAAAACCCGGCCAAATCGATTCGCAGGACGCATTCGGACGGAAAGCGCGAAAAATTTTGAGAGAAAGGCACATGCTTTCTCTACCAAGCACCAAAAACGCCATTGTGGAAAGAAACGCATTCGGCAGGATCATGATCAGCACATAAAATAAACCGCGAAAAGCATAGGCGGCATAAAAATACCCCATTACAAGACCGAGCCCTGCCCCCCGGAACAAAAGCACTAACGGTACCGCTGCAACGCCCGCTGCCGAAACACCGCTGAGGAACAGGATCAAGAACAGGACAAACAACGCTTCAAAAGAAGACGCAAAAGTAAGCCAAAAGCTTTGATCGCTTCGCCGCGTCCGAAACTCGTCCACCAACAGCGCTACCCCGCTTTTTGTCAACCCCGCGGTTCCTCTGCAAAGCAGCGCTCCCAACGCCATGCCGAACAGCAGGATCCCGCACAAAAGCAGCACACTGCGAAACCTTGCAATATCATGCGCGACACCGCGCAGCTGCAGCCGGCTCAACGCGGGTATACGTTTTCCTGTTCTTTTCATGATGCACAAGTCCTCCCGTTTTTCATTACGGAAATACCTATGCAAAAAAACATTGAAATAGAACTGCGTTGTCAGCGGCCCAACTCTTCCGCACGACGCGTACATGCCAGCATGGCGTCTTTCAAAGCCGATTCAAAATGGCGATCATACAGTACATCCAATGCTTTTAACGTCGTTCCGCCCGGCGAGGAGACCATACGAATCAGTTCGTCGGGAGAATGGCCGGAATCCGTGAGCATTTTTGCACAGCCCTCCAGTGTTCCCGCGACCAGCCGAAGAGCCGTTTTCGGGTCAATTCCCTGCTCTGAAGCGCCATCGACCATCGCTTTGGCCATCAGGTAAACATACGCCGGACTGCTGCCGTTCACCGAAATTACGGCGTTCATCTGCTCTTCCGGCAGTACTTCTACCATTCCGGAGGCCGCAAAAATTTCTTTCACCCGCTCAAATTCGTCATCAGGCACGCTCTTTCCCCGGCAGAGCGCCGTCGCTCCTGCACCCAGCAGCAGCGGCGTGTTCGGCATGACACGAATTACCTTACTGCAGCCGGACTCCCTTTCTACATATGCGGTGGATATGCCTGCGGCTATCGAAACAAACAACTTGTCCGGCGTAACGGCCGAACGGACGGAAGCCAGTACCTCGGCATAATTCTGCGGTTTGACCGCAAGAAAAACAGTTTGGCTCAACCGCACCGTCTCGGCGGCGTCCGCCGCCACGCGACACCCTTTCGCCTGCATTAGGGCGCACTTCTCATCACTTTTGTCGCACACGACAATCGTTTGAGGTTTTGCAAGCCCGGCGCGAATCACTCCCCCGATAATTGCCGAAGCCATATTGCCGGCTCCAATAAAACCAATTGACCCTTTCATCCAACATCATCCCTTGACCCATCTTTTACAACGGGCATATTTACACTTTTTAAAAAAGGACTGCCGCAAACAGCGCAGTACGGCGTGATCCTCCCAGCGAACATCCATCTTTCAATGGCATCAGCCGGAAACGCCGTTACAGCAATCTTTTGCAGCAGTCTCTCCAGTCATATTAAGCCGAGCCTCAGCGCATTCGAACTCTGCTCTTGCGATTGACACCCAAAATTCCGCCGACAGCACCAAAAAAAATCATCAGCGCCAGCTTAATGAAGGCTGCCGACGCCAACGGCTCCCGGACAAGGATAATACCAAAGAGAAACAAAAGCGCAAACAGAAGCAGTCCGGATGAGAATCCGTAAAGAATCCCTCTCCGCCGAGCGATTCCGCCGGCAACACAACCGCCAACAAACGCGCCGACACTGGCCGCGGCGATTGTGAGCGGAACCGCAGCCGATTGCGGAACCTGCCGCAGTTTTACAAAAACCACCGTGAACAGCAGGATCAACAGCATAATCACCGCGGCTCCCGCGGCGCTCCCCAAGCAGACGGCACGAATATGGTCCCAGAAAGAATTTTCCCGAACGGCAGATTTTCCGGAGCGCATTGCAGTTCCCCCTTCTGGATTAAAATCAATCCTGCTTCATTATATTGCGGGGGAAAAGAAAAAATACCGAAACTTACTTCGTTTCCGCCTCGTCGTGCACCGTGTCACAGCTGCCGATCGCCCATTTTTTGATGCGCACCTTGCTGCGGTCTGCGCCTGTTTCGATCACGATGGATTCGGTTTCATCCTTGATGCTGACCACACGGCCCATAATTCCGCCGATCGTGGTAATATCATCGCCAACCTGCAGATTGTCACGCATTTTCTGCTCAGCCTTTTTACGCTTGTTCTGCGGACGAATCAGCATAAAATACATCAGAACGACCATCAACAGAATCGGAAGCAGGCTAACCAGCAGAGAAACCGTAGAATTACCCTGCTCCGGCGTTGACCCGGCCGCAGTGCTTGCAAGGAAAATCATTTGCGAAATCATCATTTGTTTGTACACTCCTCAAAAAGTTATGCATTTATTATAACAACAATCCCTCGCTCCTGCAAGAGAGTTTACAAGAGTTAACAGATTTTTTGCTTTTTAAATTCTTCGATCCAGTTTTTCAAAATTTTCCGCGTGGAACTGCGCGAAACGATCTTCCTCAAGCGCCGTACGTATACGTTCCATCAGCGTGTTGTAAAACCAGAGATTGTGCATTACGGAAAGGCGCATGGCGAGCATTTCCCCGCTTTTAAACAGGTGGCGAATATAAGCGCGGGAAAAGTTTCTGCACACAGGACAGTCGCATTCCGGATCCAACGGCAGCGGATCTGCCTGATATTTGTTATTCATGATGTTCAGCGCGCCGTTCCAGGTAAAAATTCTGCCGTGGCGGGCATTGCGGCTCGGCATGACGCAATCGAACATATCCACGCCGAGCCGAACTGCTTCCAGAATATTGCCCGGTGTGCCGACTCCCATTAGATAGCGCGGTTTTTCCGGCGGCATTTCCGGCTCAACAACGGAAATAATTCGATACATATCGGCCGCAGGCTCTCCAACAGCCAATCCGCCAATTGCATAACCGTCCAGATCAAGCTTTGCGATCGTTTTCATGTTCTCCACACGCAGACTGTCAAACGTGCAGCCCTGATTGATACCAAACAGCCATTGCTTTGGATTGATTGCGTCTCCCGAAGCATTCAGACGCTTCATTTCTGCCTTGCAGCGCTCCAGCCAGCGCACCGTACGCGCACAGGACTGACGTGCATAATCCAGCTGCGCCGGATTTTTTACGCATTCGTCAAATGCCATGGCAATCGTTGAACCCAGGTGGGACTGAATCTGCATGCTTTCCTCCGGCCCCATAAAAATGCGGGTACCGTCTACGTGCGATGCAAACTGTACGCCCTCCTCGGTAATTTTTCTCAAAGGAGCAAGTGAAAAAACCTGAAACCCGCCGCTGTCTGTCAGCACAGGACCGCTCCAACGCGTAAATTCCCGAACACCGCCAAGCGAATGAATAAGTTCATCCCCCGGGCGAATGTGAAGGTGGTAGGTATTACAAAGCTGAATCTGGCATTTCAGCTCTTTTAAATCGAGCGCCGAAACAGCTCCCTTGATGGCGCCGCTGGTCGCTACATTCATAAATACGGGGGTCTGAACGGTTCCATGGGGCGTCTCCAGTACCCCACGGCGGGCGCGGCCCTCCTGTTTGATAATTTTAAGCATCGGATCTCTCAGCCTTTCCGCTCAAATTTATAAAAACGGACGGTACGCCGGTGCCCCAGCATACCGCCCTTTTTATTTATTATATCGGCTTTTATGCGGGAAGTCAACG
>JAHZES010000006.1:0-3495 GCA_019421725.1 Clostridiales bacterium
TCGCAACGGTACCGGGATACCTTCCCCTGCGGCAGAACGAAGCCTTCGGCCGTGTTATGGAGCAAAACGCCATTGCACTTTGGGGCGAGGGCAGCACACATCGCGGCGTCCCTACCACAGGTTCCACCGACATTGGCGACCTGAGCCATCTGATCCCCTGCATTCAGCCAACCTTCGGCGGTTTTTCCGGCGCGCTGCATAGCCAGCAGTTCGAAATTACCGACAAAAAGCTGGCTTATCTTGATTCCGCGCGCCTGCTCGCCATGACCGCAGCCGATCTCCTTTTTAACGGCGCTGCAACGGCAAACGAGATCTGCCGGTCTTTCCATCCTGTATTTACCAAACAGGAATATCTCGATTTTCTGCAGGCTCAGTGGCAGTAAAGCGCTGTTTTTCTGTAATTCTGAACAGTCAATAAAAGAAAGGATTTTGTTATGAAATACAGAGATGAATATACCCGGGAGATTTCATTTCCGCTCGGTGGAATTGGAACCGGTACGGTAGGGCTTTCCCGCACAGGAAGGTTGGTCGACTAGGAAATTTTTAACCGTCCAAACAAACTTTCCATTAATGAATATACCCATTTTGCCATAAAGGCAGAAGCTGAAGGAAAGGTTCTGGACGTACGTGTCCTGCAGGGAGATACGCAGAAGGACTACATCGGCAACCACCTGAGCGGGCACGGCTCCTGGGGGTATGGACAGGGAATAAACCGAGCCACTATGGCGGGACTGACACATTTCCGCACTACGGAGTTTGACGGTTTCTTCCCTGCTGCTAAAATAAAATATACTGACTGCAATTTTCCTGGGGAAGTATACGTAGAGGCATTTAATCCGTTTATCCCCGGAAACGACCTCGACTCCAGCATTCCCTGCGCCTTTTTTGACTGGAATATTTGCAATACGACTGATCAGACGATTGATTATACACTGGCCTTCTCCTGCGGAAATGCCTTTCCGGAAGCGACCTGCAACCGCAGGATTCAAGAAAATGGCATCACTGCGATCCGCATGAGCAGTGAAACTATTCCTCCTGACAGTCCTCTTTTTGGCGATTTGGTCGTCGCGACCGACAGTGCAGATGCCTGGTATCAGGAATATTGGTTCCGCGGTGCATGGTTTGACGACGTTACTACTTTCTGGCGGGAATTTTCGTCCCCCGGAAAAATGCAAAACCGTCACTACGAACAGTGGACTCAAACTCCCGGGCGAGCAAACGTACAGGATATGTGCACCTTAATGGCCGGCCTGCACCTTGCCCCGGGTGAAGAGGGAAAACGTTTGTGCAGCCAAACGCATCTATTTCAACGCTCGCTTCAAAACTCTTCTCTGCCCGCTGTCGCGCTCGACGCAATTGAGGGAAACCTTGCAATTTTAAAGAGCACCACGTGCCTGCGGCTTGAAAACGGAGAATTCTGGGCATGGGAAGGGATAAATCAAAACGCCGGCAGCTGTGAAGGAAGCTGCAGCCATGTTTGGAATTATGCCTATGCGCTGCCGTTCCTTTTTCCGCAATTGGAGCGCTGCATGCGAGAGCTGGAATACACTTACAATATAACCCCCACCGGCGAAATGAAATTCCGATTGATGCTGCCTTTGGGAAGCGAGCAGTGGAATTTTCGAGCTTGCGCAGTCGGGCAATTTGGTGGGATTTTGAAATTTTACCGCGAATGGAAAATCAGCGGTGACGACGATTGGCTGCGCAAATTCTGGCCCCAGGTCAAAAAATCCCTGGAATATGCCTGGAGTCCGGAAAATCCGGATCGTTGGGATCCCGACAAAAAGGGAGTTCTCACCGGCTGGCAGCACCACACATTAGATGTGGAGCTTTTGGGACCAAACTCATGGCTTACGGGCTTTTACCTTGCAGCGCTCAAGGCAGCGGAAAAAATTGCGGATTATTTAGGAGAAACGGACTGTGCCGAAGAATACCGTTCCATTCTGCGCAGAGGGCAGGAATACCTTGAAACGGAATTATTTAACGGAGACCATTATATTCAAAAGGTCGACCTCTCTGATCATTCCATTTTGGACCGTTACCAAGACGCACAGGATTATTGGAACCCGGAAACCGGTGAAATCAAGTACCAATACTGCAGCGGTTCTGAAATCGATCAGATGGTAGCGCAATGGCATGCGTCGCTGATCGGGTTAGGCGACATTTTTGACCCGGAACACCGAAAAACTGCATTGGAGACAATTTGCCGCTTAAACTTCAAATCCATGAGAAAAAACAATAATCCGTGCCGCGTGTTCTGTGTAGATGACGAAAAGAGAGCGGTCATTTGCGAATGGAACGATCCCTCACAACGTCCCGCGATCCCCATCCCTTACACAGAAGAAACCATGACCGGGTTTGAATACGCGTTGGCCGGACTGATGCTGCAGAATCATATGGAAGCACAGGCGTTAGAAATCATTTCTGCAGTCAGAGACCGCTACGACGGAAAAAACGCAATCCGTGGTCGGAAATTGAATGCGGCAGCAGCTACGCCCGCGCAATGGCCAGCTATTCTTTTCTTCTGATCTACAGCGGTTTTTCCTATGACACAGGCTCTGAAACAATCGGATTTGCACCGCTTCATCGACCCGAAAAAGATCGTGCAAGCTATTTCTGGTCACTCGGCACTTCGTGGGGAACATTGGAGTATACAAATCATCGGCTGACGCTTTCTGTGTTGGGTGGGAACTTAAAATTACATCGCTTTATCTGGTATCAGACAGAGCTTTACCATGGAGAAGCCGTTAACCTTGGTGAAGGGGAAGAAATCTGCTTTCAGGATCGCTGACCTCAGGCAGGACTACTTACCGTATAAATCCTGCCGAATTTACAGGAAACAATACTGTTTCCACCGTCTCCCGCTGCGGAAGCCCGCCCTCCTTCGGCTGTATTTCACCGGCGACCCGGAAAAGGGCGGCTATTATATCCAAACAGTAAAAATCGGCCGGTAATTTTCGCAAATTACCGGCCGAAAATATTTATAACCCGACGCTGCAGATTCTTGAAATCTCTTTCATTACCGAGAATTGTACCCTCAGCTCCACATTGCTTTCATAAACTCGGCATAAGCATCCTGAGAAATGCTCACAATACGGCTAACCAGCTCGTCGCAAATTTCTCCAATATTATGAGAACGGAACGCCGCATCTATTTCCACCTGGATCGTATGACCATCCATATTAAGACAGAACTTTGCAAAACGGAAACAACGATTCTGCTCATTAATCACATCAAGCATCTTGGGGATTTTCGCTTCCTGTACCTTCACAAGGCCAAATACACGAATTGCCACATCCTCGTTATCATCCGAGAAAAACATATGAACGATAATATCCGTATTTTCTGCGGCATAAGGCAATCTGATGATATCTCTCTTATTATCGTCGGCTGCCTCCTTAACGGAATAGCGAATTCCTTGCCTGTCAAAAAAATCAGCGCACTGTTCAGTAGAATAATACATCGCAATCACCTCATAATAATACAAAAATTAGG
>JAHZES010000006.1:3601-4456 GCA_019421725.1 Clostridiales bacterium
ACTCCGGACACCTTGATTAAAAGTCAAGTGCTCTGCCAACTGAGCTAATGGATCATAATTTTTACAGCGCTATTGATTATAGCAAAAGAATCGAGAAAAGTCAAGTCTTTTCTCGATTCTTTTTATAGGTAAATATTTGCAATTTCGTTTTCTGTAGCAAAATCGGCTTTACGGGCTTTTAAAAGGCGCCCATACTCTTCTCAACGGCACATACACACGAAAAGCTCAAGCCTTTGATTTGCTTCGATATGCAGACGGGGTGATCCCATAGGCATTTTTGAACACCGTCGTGTAATACGTTGAATTGGAAAATCCAACCTGCTCAGCAATTTCAGAGACCGTCCGGTTGCTCTCCCTCAGCATCACACAGGACTGCTCCAGCCGGCATTGCGTCACATAAGCGGAAAAAGAAATTTCGCGAATCGATTTATAAATTTTCCCCAGATAGGTGGTCGAAAGACCGAAATTCTGCGAGATGCTCTTCAGCGAAAGACCGGGATCCGCAAGATTGAGCTTTGCGTATTCCTCCATTGATTTCACAAGCTTTTCATTCTTTTGCTGATAATTGGCGTTTGCGGCGTTGTTGGAATCAACCAGCTTGTCGCGGCCAATCAACCGGCTCATCTCCAGATACTGCTTTGCCTTTGCAAACGAAAGACAGATCTCGCTTTGACTGTCCACCACAGAACCCAAGCTGCCGTTGACCGAAATACCGACCTGCCTTTCTACGAATTCCTTCAACTGACGAAAACACAGAATATATTCGTCGGAAACAACGTCCTTCTCCAGCATCAACAGCACAGCAACCGTTTTTTCCCCTGTCTCTACCGTTTTGCAGGTAAACCCTTCGCCAAA
>JAHZES010000006.1:4466-7596 GCA_019421725.1 Clostridiales bacterium
TACAAAATTTTGCAAAAATCTCATCTGCCAGGTTACAGACGGTGTACCGGTAAATTTTATATTCCTCTGCACGCTCCTTCTCGTCCAACTCCTGCAAAGGCTCAATTTCCATCAGCAAAACACCATAAAACGCCGCTTTGACCTGCTCCTTCAGTCTCTCGGTAATTTCTCTGGAAACAAAAAACGGCATCTCCTGTCCCAACATCAGGTTTCGCAGAAACTGCGCCTGAACATAGCGCTCGCTCTGGTACCGTTCATGCTCCACGCGGGCAATCGCCTTATCGATAAACTGCAATTCGTCCTCGTCATATAATTCCTCGGTTCCTACCGATGCACGGCATTTGTTTACCAGCTGCACCAATGGCTTCCGCAGCTTTCGGCTGAACAGCACCGAAACCAGAATACACAAGGCGAGCAGCAGCAGCGCAACCGCAACAAAAACCAATGCGGCGCGCGTAAAATTGCTGTAAAACTGCGAGTAGTCCTGCACATCGATAAACCACCAACCGAGCTTTTCGGAATAGGTAAAGAAATAAATTTTTCTGTCGGCAGAATCGTCATAAACCTGCTGCCCGGTCCCGTCGCCGCGCATGTCCGTCAGGCGCTGCGCAATGGTCATTCCGTCCACATCCTGCCGCGCGTTCCGTGTTACGGCCTCGCCCATTTCGTCCACCACATAAACCGTGCGGGAGGCCTCGCCGATACTGTCGCCAAACCATTCCGGATGCACGTCAACAATAATCGCGCTGTTATTGTGCGGCAGGCTTTGCAAAAATGAAACGACATTCAGCTTTTTTCCGGCAACTGTAATGGTTCTCACAATAATCGAGCGGCCATTCTCCAACGCACGGCAAACGACCGTCGAATTTGCCGTACGCTCCCCCTCTTCGGCGCCGACGGTATGCACCGTCACTCCGCTCGAAAAATTGACCACTGAAATATCCGCAACATAGGAATAAGCGGCCATTGTTTCCCGCAAACGAAGAAACAACCGGAAATTATCCATCTTATTTTCCGTTTTGCTCTGCACAAACTGCAGCGTACGGCTTTCGGTGGTTATGATTGAAATCATGTTATCCACTTCGGACTTGACCCGCTCCGAGGTCTGCACAAGCTGCCGCAGCAGCTGCTGGGAATGATCCACACCGTATTCCTTGATATCGGCTACCAGTACGCCGAACATGACTCCCAAAATAATCATGGTAACCAGCAGGATCGTCAGTGCGTAACCGAAAAGGCTTTTGCGAAAAGCCGAAGTTGTCATCAACCTGCGAAAATATTTTTTCACGCACAAGCATCCTCTCTGCAAATCGAGCCGTTTTCATTTACAATTTATAACGATGTGAATACTATTATTTTATAGTATTATGTACGAAATGTCAAATTCTTTGTCAAAGTAAACAAAAACAGACAGACCTGCTGACGACTCAGCCTGTCTGTCTGAAAAAATAAGTATCAAATGTATATTGTTCAGCGCGCCATCGGAGAGCTGAACGGATAATCTATGACAATACGGCCTTCCTGAACATCACCCATTCCGCCGTACAGATCCGCCCTGCCGTCCTCGCGCATAACGATTCCCGAGGTAAACGTGCAGTCCGTCAGCGCCGGCAGCTTTGCCGGTCCCTCCGGATAGCAGGATCTGGTACCGATGATCCGGTTGTGTGTTACCGCAAAGGTCTCAGGATTAAACTCAAACGCAGTATTTACATAAACTGCCAGATCATCGCCTCCCGGAACCTCCTGCTTAAAGCTCTGGTGACCGATGATGCCGATGTTGCCGTTCTGCAGCAGAACCGGCTGGTTGCAGCCGCCCCACTCTCCTTTGTCAAATATCCCGTCAATAGGCTTGGCGTTAAAAATTACGTCGTCGGTCAGTTCCTCAAGCGTATCAATAACGGCAAACCCAATCATTGCGGCGCTGCCGTACTTTTTCTCGATCTCCTCGTTGCGCGGGCGGGAAAACACGCCAATTCGTCCGTCTGCCAGCTCTACCAGACGGATATCCTTCATTTCATCCGGGCCGGTGGTAAAATAAAACATATCGTTAATATCGGTGCCGCGGTAAAAATATCCGTAGTAGGTGTCAATTTTCCCTCCGCGCTTGCGAACATGCGTTCCTCCCAGCACAAGCTCTCCGTGAACGATGCTGATAAACGGGTCTTCCAGCTGGTAAATCATATGGTCAGGCACAAGCGTGTAATCATCCTTACCGCTCTTTTCAAACAGACGTACCCAAGAACGCGCCCATTCGCCGCGCTTTTCCACACGCCCGTATATAAACTCCCTGCCCTGCCATACAAACGGAATGGAACAGTTATAAACATCAAACCCATCCACTCCGTGAAAAGTCAACGTGACGCTTTCATAAACCTTCTGTGCTTTTTCTGCTTCAAAAAGTGCCTTCTGTTCCTGAATCGACATTAAGTATACATCCTTTCGTTTTCACGCGGCCGGAAGCTCCAGCGCCTGTTTTGCCGCAGTACCTTGACAGAAAAATCTTTGGGGAACGAATTCCCCAAAGATTTTCTGACTGAAAAGTTCTCTGTTCCGCCTGTAAAAAGCGAGCTTATTTCTTGCTGGCGTCGTACTGTGCCTGGAACTCGGCGACAATTTTGTCGATACCGGCGGTTTTCAGCAGATTAAGAGCATTTTCAATGTTGGAATCATAGTCAACCGCACCGCAGGCCATCGGAGCAATAACGGCAGAGATCTGGGTGTTGACGTCGGCAACCTGCGTCTGAACAGAAGAAGCGTCGAACGTCATCAGAGCTGCGATACCGTCCACGGCTGTTTTGTCGGTCGTGTAAAGGTGTTCGTTGGTCGCGGTCGGAGCATTGGCATTGAGGTATTCAAAAGAAATGTTTCCGGCCAGCCAGGTGGCAACGCTGTACTTCGGAACACCGGTCTCGTCCACAATGGCTTCATACTCGGTGTCGCTGATCATATTGTAGTCGGTTCCCTTTTCGCCGTAGATAAACAGGTCAAAGTTCTCCTGAGAGGAATACAGCCAGTTGATGAATTTAACGGACGCTTCGGGGTTCTTGCTGGAAGCCGGAACTGCCTGCATGTTGCGGGTCCCGTAAGGACGGATCTCCGGCGTTTCGGTGTCAAAATCGAGCCATGCAAA